>NZ_JVPL01000134.1:0-15332 GCF_001054655.1 Bacillus sp. 220_BSPC | reverse complement strand
TATTGTCATTTTTCATTTTTAAAGAAACTTATTTTCATGGTAGTTTAAGTGCAACCCTTAACATACAACATTTTTTGAAGAGTGAAAAGACATCATTCTCCTCATTCCTTAATAAATAAGAGAGATTTTTTATACGATAAATCTATAAAATCCTCTCTAATAAATCCCCCACTTTTTCTGCCATTTCCTCTGGTGGATAAGGCATGCCATTGTTTAGCCACCATTCCACTACACCTACATAAGCATTTGCAACAAATTCGACAACTACATCTTCGCTTTGACCAAAATTTTTGCCTTCTGTAATATCCACGTCTTTTTTGAACTCTTCGATATTATGCTGAACAAACCGGCTGCGAAAGTACGGAGCTCCCTCACTTGCCAACATCGTCGAAAAAAATAAATAATTACGTTCAAGATATTCCATGCAGTGCACAGTCGATTCAATCCAATCCATTTCAGCTTCCGACTCACAAAGGTTAACCATGTTATTGATATGTTCTTCTATAATTTTATCCAACAGATCAAATTTATCCAAGTAATGAAGATAAACAGTTGCACGGTTAATATTTGCCCTGTCAGAAATATCCTGAATGGTCATGCTATCGAAATTTTTTTCTGACATCAATTCAAGAAAAGCTTTCTTAATTGCCTCTTGAGTTCTTACAATTCTTCTATCCACTTTTGCCATATTAACACCATACTTTCCTTGAGATAGTCAACAATTTTTATTGATTTGTTGTTTAAACAACAAAACTGATTAAATTAACGATTTATATGCCTTGTTTTGTGTAAATTTATATTTTAAATTATAGACAGATGTCGAGAAAACATCAATTGTAGTTTTATTTTACATGAAAGGATGAAACGAAATGACAATTGAAAACAAAGTGGTTGTAATTACAGGCGCAAGTTCAGGTATTGGGGAAGCAACAGCTAAGCTGTTAGCTGAAAAAGGTGCAAAAGTTGTACTTGGCGCAAGACGTGAAGAGCGTTTAGCAAAATTAGCTGAAGAAATTAGATCGAACGGTGGTCAAGTGGCTTATCGCGTCACAGATGTTGTTAACCCAGATGATAGTCAGCAGCTTGTTCAACTAGCTAAAGATACTTTTGGCGGTGTCGATGTAATCTTCTTGAACGCTGGACTAATGCCTAATTCACCACTTTCCGAATTAAAAACTGACGAGTGGAACAGCATGGTTGATGTTAATATTAAAGGTGTATTGAATGGTATCGCAGCAGTATTGCCAACATTTACTTCGCAAAAGTCTGGACATATCATCACTACGTCATCCGTAGCTGGGCTTAAAGCTTACCCAGGCGGTGCTGTTTATGGAGCAACAAAGTGGGCTGTTCGTGATTTAATGGAAGTTTTGCGTATGGAATCTGCCCAAGAAGGTACTAACATTCGCACAGCAACTATTTATCCAGCAGCAATCAACACGGAATTGCTGGATACGATTACTGATAAGAATATTTCAGAAGGTATGACTGCGCTGTACGAACAATATGGTATTGCACCTGATCGAGTTGCCAATATTGTGGCATTCGCTATTGATCAGCCAGAAGATACGAACATTAATGAGTTTACAATTGGACCAACAAGTCAACCTTGGTAATAATAAAAAGAAGATAAAACTAAGAGCTATTCATTTTCTGAAATTTAGGCTGTCGAGAAGATCTTGACAGCCTTTCAATTTCTTCTCGGAATGTTATACAGTTTTAACTGGAGAAATCTCCTCTGCTCAAAATTATTATCCGAAAAAGGGAGGAATTAACATGTCAAAGGATATCAAAGATGCACTTGTCACTGGCGGAAATAGAGGAATTGGATATGAATTGGTCAAACAATTAGCTTTGATAGGTTTTAAGGTTATTCTGGCAAGTCGGGATCCGGAGATGGGTCATAAAGCGATACAACAACTTAGGGAGTCAAATCTGGACGTTTCGTTTGTGTCGATAGATGTCAATAATCAAGAAAGCATCCGTCAAGCTGAAGTAGTAATAAATGAGAAGTATGGAAGATTAGACGTATTGATTAATAATGCTGGCGTGTATCTGGATGAGAATAAACAATTATTGAATATGGATCCATCAATTTTAGAGAATTCAATGGCAACCAATTTCTTTGGAGTTTACCATATGATCCGTTCCTTTATTCCCCTCATGGAAAAACAAGGATATGGGAGAATCATCAATGTTTCCTCAGAATATGGGACAATGAGCGAAATGTCATATCCAGGAGTAGGCGCTTATAAAATGTCAAAATTTGCCCTGAATGGATTGACACAATTGATAGCTGTAGAAATCAAATCTGATATAAAAATAAATGCGGTCGACCCGGGATGGGTAAGTACAGATATGGGAGGACCATCTGCTCCAAGAACTCCTGAGCAAGCTGCTGAATCTATCCTTTGGTTAGCTACTACTGGAGCTGAAGGACCTAACGGGGGATTCTTCAGAGATGGAAAACGAATCGATTGGTAGCAACACTTCATGAGCAAATTATTTGGGGTTAAAGCTGGTTCGATGAATCCATCTTTTGCAATTGTTACTGCTTTAGAACCAATTAAAGAAAAAACCCGGTTTTCCTTTGCCTAACTAGGATAACCGGATTTTTCTATAACTTGGTGAAGAAATATACCTAAACTAAACTGTCCCGTTCGTGCCATATGAAAAAGGCTGCCTCAGCAACCTGCCTTATTGAAGTAAAGCACCTTAGTTGAAGTATTTTGCGAGTATTATTTCAAAGACTGTAGATATGCTGGTTTATGAACTTTCAATGGAGATTTTTTTCATTAATCGTTTTTAATTTATCTTCCGTAGCTGTTCCCTCTACTGGTGTATAGATATTGCATCTTAAGTCCATGTCCCCCTGGACTTGGAGAGAAGTTAAATTAAACAGCATCTTTCCGGCTTTGGCATGTCTAAATTCAATCATCATTTCTGGAGCTTTACTCACTTGACTTTCTTGCCATAAAGATTGAAATGCCGGGTGAGAATCACTCATTTCTTTAATAAATAGGTTATACCACTCATCACCTAAGTAGTGACCATAATAGGCACGAAAAATGGAAAGAAATCCTTTAACAAAATGCTCCCAATTCACAGCTAATGATTTTAATTCTTTTCTTGTAAATAATAGATGGATTAAATTTCGTTGGTCATCAGGGAGTTGTTCAAAATCTAGAAATACGTGAGCGGCAGCATTGTTCCAGCCTACAATATGACAATGTCGATCTGTAATGATAGTAGGGCAATACGTTAACTCCGCTAAAATTCTTTCCAAAGAAGGACTAAGTTTTGTCTGATCCTTCTTTCGATGAATAATGGATGATTTCACTTCTAAAGCTAAATCATATAGATACTCTCGTTCATCATTATTTAATTGCAGAGCTGTAGATATGCAATCCAATACGCTTGTAGAGACCTTTATATCCCGACCTTGCTCTAGCCACGTATACCAAGTAGTACTAACCCCCGCCAAATGTGCAACTTCTTCTCTTCGCAAGCCAGGTGTTCTTCTCCGTGTACCAGCAGGTATACCTATAGATTCAGGCTTAATTTGGGATCGCTTCGTTTTCAAAAATGTAGACAAAGCTTCAAGTCTGGTTTTATCATTCATTTCTAAATCCTCCATCATAACCATTTAACCGGGTAGTTATTATACCAGGATAAACGCTCACTTGTAATAGGATAACCCCGAAGTATAATACAAGTATACTATTCATTTGGGGTGATGAAAAATGGAAAGAGTCGTTATTACCGGAATGGGAGTAGTCTCTCCTATTGGAAACAACGTAGAAAAATTTTGGAGAAATCTGACTGAAGGTAAGTCAGGCATTTCCTCTATCAATACATTTGACGTAAGCAACCATAAAGCAAAAATTGCAGGAATTATTCATGATTTTAATGCAGATGATACTTTAGGAAAAAATGAAGCCCGACGTCTAGATCGCTTTTCTCAATTTGCTTTGGCTGCTGCTGAACAAGCTTGGACTGATTCTAAAATAGATATTGATGATATCAATCTAGAAAGACTTGGCGTATATGTTGGTTCGGGGATAGGAGGAATAGAAACATTGATTGAAAATGTGGATACTCTTCGAGAGAAAGGTCCAAGAAGAGTCAGTCCAACCCTGGTACCAGCCATGATTTCTAATGCTGCCGCAGCCCAAATTAGTATCAAATGGAACGCAATGGGACCTACTATGTCACCTGTTTCTGCTTGTGCAATCGGAAATACCGCTATTGGTGAAGCATTCAGGCTTATTCGCTTTGGAGAAGCTGATGCCGTTTTTGCTGGAGGAGCAGAGGCAGCTATTACAGATTTATCTTTAGCTAGTTTTGGTAATGCTACAGCATTATCAACGAGAAATGATAATCCAGCTAAATCTAGCCGTCCTTTTGATGTAAATCGAGATGGATTTGTCATGTCAGAAGGAGCAGGAATTTTAATCTTGGAATCTTTATCTCACGCTTTACGCAGAGATGCAAAGATTTATGCTGAAGTCATTGGGTATGGTGCAAGTTCTGATGCCTATCATATGGTAGCTACACACCCAGAAGGCAAAGGAGCCTACCTTGCAATGAAAATGGCTTTGAAAAACGCAAATATTTCTCCAGAAGAGATTGATGTTATTAGCGCACATGCAACAAGTACAGAAGTGGGAGATCGATCTGAGACACTAGCGATTAAAAAGCTATTTGAATCAAAAGCTTATCAAATCCCAATAACAGCTAATAAATCTATGCTAGGTCACATGTTAGGAGCAGCTGGAGGCGTGGAAGCAATCGCTTTGGCAAAAAGTTTAAAGGAAGGAATTATTCCTCCAACCATCAACTTAGAAAAGCCGGATTCATTATGTGATTTAGATTATGTATCAGGTGTTGCTCGTAAAGTGGAAATAAGTACTGGGCTATCCAATTCATTTGGTTTTGGAGGTCATAATGCAGCTATCGTTTTAAAAAAATACGAGTGAATTAACTTTCACTCGTATTCTTTTCAATTAGTGATTGTATTGAGTCTTATTGGAAAATCAACTTCGAAAAAGTCTTGTTTTCTTTGATTAAGGCTTTTTTCTTATTCATAAAGCCATATTTTTTGAAATACCTTTTAGCTATACTAACTAATTTAGTAAACAAAACAGTTAAGATTCATTGTCCACAAGTTTTCTGAAGTACAACATATTAGTTATATAAGCCTTTTTCAACTCTTATTGGTATTGCACCACAAGCAATAATTCTTTATCATAAACAAGGCTAAATTTTTCTTCGATTAAGAAAATGACAAAAAAAGATCTAGTGCCAATGACTAGATTCTTTTTTTTATATCTTCCCTTATTGATTCAATCATAGTACCTGATAAATTTGCTGGAAGAGATGAGCCATCCTCAAAAACCCATGCATTAATTATTTCAAGATCTTCTTTTTTTAAAGTAATGCTATAATCTTTATCATTGTGAGTAAAGTCAGCTGTAACCGATTCTTCACCATTAAACTCGTCATCAATAATCATATTTTTTATTTCATATGGCTTCACGATGTAATCTCCTTTTTAAACATCTTGTATATAGAATTAGCCTTATAGCATTGTTTATTCATTTTTTTCACGCCAAATCAAAAAACAAGGTGCTACTTTCAGAAGATGAAAGCATGTCAATTCCATTAAATTTGTGGTTATCATAGTGGAGCATTCATATTCTCTCTCCTTCCCTACTTCATTTTTCAGATAATAATAATTTCCCCAAAAGGATATAACCAGAAAAACCTTTTGTTTTGATTGACTTTATATTTTAAAAATCAATCATTAATTTAAGAGGAATTAGTTTACCTACATGTTTTTTCTTTTCTTGATTCACAAAATATGATTAGTTTCATGATCAACTTCACCTAATCCAATTAACAACAGATAGAGATATTTCGTTTTTAGTGAACTGTTCTGGGAAAGCATGAAATGAACACTTTACTACTGTGAAGATTTTGTGCCGCTGTCCAGTTACTTGAATAAAAAAAGCTCTGTAAAGTTTCTTCTTAACAGAGCTTACCAACATATTAAAGTATTTTTACCAAGTCTTTTCTAGCACTCAAGCAAATACTCTCACCAAGATGATCCAGTTGCTCCTCATCAGATAGGTTTACAACTATATCCTGAGAGCCTGATACAAACTCTACCACTCTTTTTGAACCTACAAAATGGACCTTTTTTAGTTTAGCCTCAAACGTAATTCTATTAGGCTGAAAGCGACTTTGGGTAATGTTTAAATGTTCAGGTCTTATTACAAGCTTTTTACCTGAATTCCTAATTTGTGAAAACTCATTTAATAGATTTTCTCTATTCTGGCTTTCTAATAAATCCATATCTATTACATTGGTTTCCCCAATAAAGTCGGCAACAAAAAGAGTCTTTGGATTGTTATAGATTTGCTGAGGCGTGTCAATTTGTTCGATTCTACCTTGGTTCATAACAGCAATTCGATCGGACATGATTAATGCTTCCTCTTGATCATGAGTGACATATATGAACGTGATTTCGAATTGTTCATGAAGTTTTTTTAATTCAAACTGCATCTTTTTTCTTAGCTTTAAATCTAGTGCTCCTAATGGTTCATCTAGAAGAAGCACTCTTGGCTTGTTGACCAAAGCTCTTGCGAGAGCAACCCTTTGCTGCTGACCACCTGAAAGTTGCTTTGGATATTTATCCTTGTGCTGCTGCAACCCCATAATTTCGACAATTTCGGTTGTATCCCTTGCAATTTGCTCCTTTGATATTTTTTTTTGTTTTAATCCAAAAGCAATATTATTGTAAATGCTCAAATGAGGAAACAAAGCATAGTTTTGAAAAACCGTATTAACTGGACGGTGGTTGGGTGGCAAATTTCCGGCTTCTTTTCCATCGATCTTTATACTTCCTTGATTTGGAAGTTCAAAACCACCAATCATTCTAAGGGTAGTGGTTTTCCCACATCCGCTTGGACCAAGAAGCGAGAGGAACTCACCCTCCTTTATATTAAGGGAAATGTTGTCTACAGCTATTGCTTGACCATATTTTTTCGTGATGCTATTTAACTCAATAATGCTGACTTTTTCATCGGCTACATGCGCTAAATTGTTTTTTACAATCGGAACCACTGACATGTTTGCCCCCCCTTAATTTCCGATTTCTCTGTTCCATAGCTCGGTCCACTCATCTCGATGCTGGTTTATAAGATTATAATCAGGCATGTTCATATCCTTTAATGTGCCGTTTTTGCCATATGGCATTCTTTCAAGTGTTTTTTCATCTAATTCAACATCCTTATGAACTGGTGCCAAATATAAATCACTCGCAATGCCTTCCTGTGCAATCTTAGTAGTAGCATAGTTTAAGAAGGAATAAACCTGTTCAGACTTTTTCGACCCTTTCACAACATGCCAGAAGCTACCTGCACCTAAAACGCCTTCCTTCGGTACAACAAATTCTATCGGTTGACCTTGGTCTTGCATTACATATGTAGGGCCTCCGTAGTGAGCTCCAACTGATGCTTCCCCGCTTTGATATAGATTAGTGGCTGTTCCAGAACCATCGAAGTATGCTACTACTTCTAATTCCTTCATTTTCCGAAAACCTTTTTCTACTTTTCCTTTTGCTTCTCTTTCAAGCTCAGAAACTTGTACCAATAAAGGAAGTCCTCCGGTAGTAGCAGGTGTAGGGACCGTTATTTTTCCTTTGTACTCCTCCATCCAAAGGTCTTTCCACGACTTTGGTGGGTTTTTAATTACTTCCTTGTTATATACAATCCCTAGCCCCCAATAACCTAGTGCTACTCCATATACTTCTTCACCGTTACCTTGATATGCCTCTGGCAGAAGGGCAGCGTTTTCTTTGAGTTTACTTTTATCAATATTTTCAACAATTCCTTTTTCGTGGGCTAGTTCAGAAATTCCGGAATCCATTAAGGCCAAATCAATGGTAGGCGCCTCTTTTTCCTGTAATAGACGTGAAAAAGTTGCCGTTGAATTCCCTTCAATGATTTTCACCTTGATACCAGTCTCATTTTCAAAAGGTTTAATGATATGCTTCTTAATAGTTTCACCCCAATCACCACCGAAAATGGCAATGGTTATTTCCTGTTCTTGAACAACTGAATTGGCTTCTGTTGACCCACTTTTTGGTTGAACAGGCTTTCCGCAACCGGTTGCAGCTATTAAAATAATTGCCAACAAAATGGTGTAAACACTTAACTTCTTCATAGAACATCCCCTAGTCTCATGTTTTATTTTGAAGCAACATTCTCAATGCCTACTAACATATCAATGATAAGGATTAAGAAAAATGCAATATAAATCGTCACGGCTGAAACAGCAGCTATCATTGGATCGATATTGTACTGAACATAATTGAACATTTTAACCGGAAGTGCCATCTGATCGGCAGAGGTCAAAAAGATCGTAACTTCAACATTTACCCACGAAACAGCAAAGGCGAACAGTGTTCCTGCGATAATGCTAGATTTCATCTGTGGCAATGTAATGATGAAAAAGGTTTTCAATGCACCTGCCCCTAAATCCCTTCCTGCTTCTTCAATATATGGGCTTATCCCTAGAAAGCTATTCACACACGTCCGAACTACATAAGGCAATGTAATAATGATATGACCTAAGACTAGAGTTAAGAAATTCTGTGGGCTATTAGTAAAGTAATAAAAAAACTGAAGCAGTGCCAAACCTAAGAAGATTTGAGGGAGCAAGAGAGGGGATGAGATAAGACTCATCACAATCCCCTTGCCTTTAAAAGTATTCCTTGCCAAACCATATGAGGCAGGAATACCAATAAATATCGCACCTAGAGTAGCAATTCCCGATAGTTTAAAACTATATATGAAGGATTCTACGTACGATATATCCTCAAAAAGCTTTTGATACCATTTCAATGTAAATCCTTGTCCAGGAAAACTTAAATAATTTAGTTCGGTAAACGAAACATTAATCAAAACCAATAATGGAAAGGCCAGAAATAAAAGGAGGAAGCCACCTATTGTCCACATAACTACTTTTGAGATCAACGTCTTCCCTCCTCTATCCAGTCAGACCTTAATAAATAATGGTTCAATCCAATAATTAAAAAGCTAAAGATTAACACAGCAAAAGCAATCGCAGAACCGAACTGATAGTTGAATACCTGCATCATCTGTTCATAGATAATGGTCGCTATCAATTGGATCCTTCCACCGGAAAGCATAGCGGGTGTTACATACGCACTAATAGCCAGAGAAAAAACCATCACACTGCCAGCCAATATTCCTGGGACTGTTAATGGAAGCGTTACCTTTAGAAAGGTTTGTAAACGACCTAAACCTAAATCCGACGCAGCCTCTTCCAGCCTGCTGTCTATATTCTCTAAAACTGTCGTAATGGATAAAATCATGAAGGGAGCCAATATATACACCAAACCTATAATTATACCAGTCTCGTTATACAGAAGTCTTAGAGGCTGGGAGATGATACCCAGCCCTAATAGAGTTTTGTTGATAAATCCGTTATTCCCTAAAATGACCATCCATCCAAATGACCTTACGACAGCGCTCGTAAATAATGGTGATATGATCACGATATAGGCAATACGCTTAATTTTCTTACTCTTGATATACTTGGTAATGAAGTAGGCGATAAAATAACCGACCAACAAGGTGATAAACGTAGCTATTAAGGAGATTTTTATTGATCGTATGGTAATAGATAAGTAGTGTTGATCCTTAAAATATAAAAGATAATGCTGAAAAGTTATTCTTCCGCTTTCATCCAAGATGGAATTATTAAGCACAACAATTAAAGGAATAACAAAAAGTCCTAATAAGATCAAAACGGATGGGGCCAATAGGAAAAAAACAGTTTTTTTGGACATGGGAATTCTCCTTTACTCTATTCGGTTGAGTAAGTTGAAAACAGTCTCGATAATAAGCTCCACTTTGTCATATTCGATTTTTTCCATAGTATCTGTCGGACGGTGATAGTCAGGTAATCTCCAAAACATAAGGAGCGCCGTTGGAATCCCTTCTAAATGGAACATCCATTCATCTGCTCCCGCTTTAGGAGTATCAACATCAACTTCGAAGTCATCTCTATCATAAGCTCCAGCTTCTCTGAAACTTTCTTTTACCTTTTGACGGAAATCCTCCGGCCCTACCCAAGACCATATCTTATCTCCAGCACTAATTTGGTCAAGATTGATAACTGCCGATACTTCATTAAGTGTTCCTTTTTCTTTTAAATCGTTAACATAATAATCGGCTCCTATGAATCCAACTTCTTCATTGGAAAATGCTATGACATCAACATCAAAAGGAAAATCATGATTTTCAGTTCTCAATCTTCTAGCCACTTCAACGATTCCTGCAATACCTGAACCATTATCATAGGCTCCAGGAGTATTTAACGTGGTATCAGAGTGACCACAGACAATCACTTTTTTCTTTTCAGCTTTATTTTTCGATTTATATGGATGACTGATGATGTTTGCCGATTTACATTCCTTAATTTTTCCCTCTACCTTAACAAATACCTCAATATCATGATTTTCATTTAATAACTCCTGTACACGAAGATGATCTTCATAACTCATCACTACAGCAGGAATTGGGAATTTTGCTCTTGGATTCAATAATGCAATCGGGTCTCCGCCGCTATTTACAACAACCTGTGCCAGTATTTCTCCTTCAGCGCCTAAGACATTGTAACAAGGCATATCATAAACGCCCGGAATCAAGCCTTTTATTCCATGATATGTAAGCTTCCCTTTAATTCCTGATCTAGGAGTAGATCCAGAGAACAGTAGATAAGCCGTTTTTAACACTTTAGAAATTGGAGACAAGATTTCAAGCTCCGGTGTACCTTCAGGCTCCCACCCCACAAAAGGATACACTTGCTTTTTAGTTTCTACTCCTAATTCGCTAAGTCTTTGATGGATATAATCTGTACCCTTCCACTCACCTTCTGTTCCTGCGAATCGTTGCCCAACTTCTTCACTTAAAACTCGAATCGTCTCTTTGATTTCCTCACGGATACTTGTCGTCTTATTACTCATTATTATCCCCCTGTTCTGAATACATCATTTTTCCAAACCGATTTGTTCCGAAGGCATATTATCTTCCAATACCACTTTTTCATAATCTGTAATTCCGCTCAGATGTTTGATAAATACTTTTTCAACTCTGTCTTCGTCACGACTACATAAAGCTTCATAGATTTCAGAATGCTCTTTGATGGATCTTTCTACAAGATGGGGTCTGCTTAAAAAGGAATATCTAAAATGAACAATATAATCATGTAGGTTTTCTAGCATATTGATCAGTCTGTTTAACCCAGAGGTTTTAATGATTTCCGCATGAAATAAATCATGGACCTTCATAAGGTCTTCAATTCTGCCTTGTTGAAAATACATTTCAGACTGTTCTAGATAACTCTTTAATTTCAATAGCTGTTCATCGGTGATTTTGGACGCTGCGACTCTAGCAGCAGTAGGCTCTAATAACGAACGAATGAGGACAATTTCATTGATGGCTTCAAAGGTTATGCCTTTCACAACACAGTGTTTTCTGGGGAGTATTTCAACTAAACCTTCTTGTTCTAATCGTTGTACTGCTTCTCTGACAGGAGTTCTGCTTACTCCCATTTCCTTGGCTAGATTCATTTCAACCAATCGCTCTCCATTTTTCAACTCACCATTGATTATTTTTAATCTAAGTTGATCAAAAACTTCGGAAGCGATTGAAACAGATTTAATTTTATTTAACTTCATTGCATCCACTTGCCCTCCTTTTGTATATTAAACTCATTATATGCCATATTGTATACAATGCACAATATATTTATTTTAAAATTCTGAATATTTTTTCGTTTCCTAGAATACTGGTGTCATTCCAGACTTTTCACACTGAAATACCGGTATAATATCCTCAAATGAAGAAGTTTTTAATATAGAAAGATTAATAGTCAAAGAAAATCTACAGATTAAGGGGAAATCAGAGCATATGCAAAAGTAAGCAAGTTACACTGTTAAATGTCCTCTTCCTGGCTTCATATAAAAACAACAATAAAACAAGCGTTTCTTACTGATCAAAGTAAGTAACGCTTGTCTACCAATTCTTACCCACGCACTGATTAGTGGCACTATTTTTATTCTCTAATTATTTTTAGGATTCCCCATCCCCATTATCAAAAAATGAATCAAATCCGCCATCAAATTCCTCTGTTGCTTCTTCAAACATTTCCTCAATATCAAAACCTTCCATCATCTCAGTGAATAACATAGTCCCTAAAACACCCACTGCTAATCCACCAACCATTCCAGGTATAGTGTTTCCCATTTGGGAAGAGCGACCATGAGTATGGTTTGCGTAATAAGAAAACGGCTGTGTAAAAGCATAAGGCTGTTCAATAGCTTCCGATATATACTTTCCAAGTAGCTTATGAAGATCGTCTTCTTGCTCAAGAACTTTTTGATTTAAATGAAACTCACGTTTTGCTTCAATTTCCTTGTAGCCGCTTTTACAGTCAACTTCCATCCAGACCCGGATGCCTGATTCTTCATTGGCAAACCGCATTTCCACTTCATTTACTTGTCCCATGAATTGTTGTGTGGGAAAGAAAGCAAATTCCTGTCCATATTGATCGAGTTTACCTGAGTCTGCTGTCTCGCGAAATCCTAATTGAGCCATCGCATTAAAAATGGATGTGATAGATTCCTGGGATTGGATGACTAGCCGGTCTACATCTTTGCGGTCGACCCCGCCCTCAATATCAAGATGTGTATCCAGATAGTATGAAACAGTTCCCCTTGAAATAGGTATATTCGTAGGTAGGACGTAATGAAAAGGAATCACCTTACGTTCTTTGGGCTGAATACAATCTCGATTAACTAATGGTATATGTGCAACTTCCTTAGTAACGCTTCCTTGTTTTAATACCACATTCATCATTAACCGGACAGTCAATTGATTGATTTTCTGTTCCACCTCACCGCCTTGAATGACTAGCTGCCCTTGAATGTTTTCTCCCGCTTGATAATTATGATTTTCACATTGTAAATCTACAGTTGCAGCTCCTTTTCCTAAGCTTGCTAAGATTTTTTTAAACATACGTCCTCTTCCCTTCGTCAAACCTCTATTAGAATTTATATGTAAAATGGGGCGTAATTAGAAAGAACAAGAAATTCATTTGTTTTTATGAGATTTCTAAATTATCCCTGATAGTATTACGTCAAAAAATGAAAATAGTTTCAAATAATTTGCCGCAGTTAGTGATTTTCCTTTGATAATGGAGTTCGTCATCTTTTATGATGCTGTTGATGGATTATTAACATTAATTATTGTTAATTTAGGGGGAAAACCAGCAACAATACAGATAACGATTGAGGGAGAGTTCAATTTTCGCTCAAAAAAAAGAATGCCAGGAGCTAACAATTCTTCGCCCTGGCATTTTTATTATAAGGCATAAATCAAATTTATCCTCTCTGGTAAAACAAACCTATTTCACCCCAATCAAATGCATGCGCTTACATTCAACTTCGGAGAAAAACTTCTCTCTTTCTCAACAGATCCGTTCATTATTACCTTACTGGGCTAAAGGTATATTCCTATCTAAAATATATAGAAATAACCGACTTCACGTTATAAGGGAAGAACCATATTATAATTTCTCGATTAAGGATTGTAATTCCTCTTGAAGGTTTCCTTTTGAAAAAGCAGAGTGCAGAATTTCATGAACTGTATTTAATGATATTTGTAGTTTTTCTTCACCTAATGTAGTTAAACGTGTGTAAATACCTCTTCGATCATCTTCGCATATTTGCCTTTGTAATACGCCGCAGCTTTTTGCTTCAAGCCTGACTACCAGCCTGGATATAGCACTTTGACTTAATCCTACCATCTCTTGTAATTGTTGTAGCCTCAATTGTTTTTCGCTTGTTTTGGATAAAAAGTAAAGAACGTAAAACTCTTTTAATGAAAGGTTATGATTTTTTTGCAAAGCACTTTCCAGCTCATTCATAATGCTCATTTGAATATTTGTAATCGAGAGCCAATTATCTAAATACTTCTTTTCTTGGTTGTTTTTCATGCACATTCCACCCTGTTCTATCCTTTATAATAAAATTTGGCACTTTAATTGATTATCATAAGGCATATAAATTGTTCTAAAATACTTCATGAAAAATAATTTTACCAAAGCCAGAATTTTTATGGTAAAACTTATTTGAAAAAGTGCGTGCCATATTGGCCGTTTCCATGTAAGTTATTTGGTTCTTCTCATTTTAGACGAGTTTCTTCTTTTTGTCTAAAATTGAGTTAATCCATAAAAAAAGCAGTCAAAATGACTGCTTTTTTCTTTAACGCATTGTAACTGAACAGGACCCTATTTCATTTCCACCCCAGTTAAGTGAAAGCTGGTCTTGATCTGAAAGAGGACCGACGCCACTTGGAGTACCGGTAAAAATTATATCTCCTTTTCCAAGCCCAAAATGCTCTGCTGTAAATTCTATAATGGTTTGCAAATCAAAAAGTAAGTCTTTAATATTCCCGACTTGTACACGCTCTCCATTTTTTAAAAGGGAAAAATCTAATTGTTCACATGCTTCAACACCTGGAAACGGAATAAAATCACTAACAACTGCCGAATTTTTGAATCCTTTAGCCAAAAGCCAAGGATGCTGTTTTTGTTTTAACTGTGATTGAACATCTCTAAGTGTCAGGTCCAAACCAATGGCCATGGAATCTACTATTTCATCTACTTTCATTCCTGACTCGAACTGTTTTGCGATATGTATGACAAGTTCAGTTTCAAAGTGAACGGAACCCTGATTACTCGGCAACGTAATTGACTGACCGTTTGCTTCCACGAGCGAATGAGTTGGTTTTGAAAATAAAAAAGGGGAAGTTGGTATTTCATTATTCAATTCTTTTGCATGCAAGGCATAGTTTCGACCTACACAATAGATATTTTTAATGTCTTTCATCATAAAAACCACTCTTTTCTTTTAAGAAATAAATATTTAAATGATAGTGGAACAATTTGAAAACCTTACTCATGGCATAAGAAGAAGCCCTCCGATTTAAGTACATTTTATATTTTTCTGACTTTTTATACAATGATTAATATAATTTCATGTTCGAATGACGTTAGGGCGGTCCAGATTTTAACATGCGGATAAAATACGAAGTCTTAATGCCCTATGATTGGTGAAGAAGAATACATCCACATAATTATTTTTTATTTTGACAAAAAAAGAGCCAACAAAAATTGTTGGCTCAAACTGTAGACAAACTCGATGAAAATCGAGTTTGTCTATTTTTATGGCTTGT
>NZ_JVPL01000133.1:0-213 GCF_001054655.1 Bacillus sp. 220_BSPC | reverse complement strand
TGAACAAGTGATTGAGAAAGTTGGAAAACCGGAAGCCGTTGCCGCAGATGGAGCTTATAAAACACCAGCGATTACAAGCTACCTATTTAACAAAGAAAACATACCGGCTTTATACATGTCCTCGCACCAAAGAAGGATTTTTCCGCAAACAGCACTATGTATTCGATGAACATTTTGATTGTTACCTTTGCCCTTCGGGCGAAACTTTAAAGT
>NZ_JVPL01000132.1:0-377 GCF_001054655.1 Bacillus sp. 220_BSPC | reverse complement strand
AAAATAGACAAACTCGATTTTCATCGAGTTTGTCTACAGTCTGAAGCCTCTCATTTAGAGAGGCTTTTTTGCATTTTTGATGATCGTACTTTTCACCAAGCTTAATCGTCGGCCCTATATTCAAGCTCAGCCTTCACTTTGTCGGCGGACGAGAGCAAATAGAAAAGAGCATGTGTTGAAAAAATGATTGATCAAAACATGCCCTTTTTATGGATAAAGCCATTCTAGTCCTTTTGACATTTTACCATTATAAATTTAAATGGAGGTTTATTTTCCATATTCTTATGGGGCTCAACAATTTCTGAAAACTCTATCAGTCCATAATTCCCAAATTCTTGTTTAATCGAGTCGGAATCATAAAAAAACATTTTCATCCC
>NZ_JVPL01000014.1:0-11915 GCF_001054655.1 Bacillus sp. 220_BSPC | reverse complement strand
ATAAAAATAGACAAACTCGATTTTCATCGAGTTTGTCTACAGTCTGAGAGGCCCATCCTTTAGGATGCGCCTCTTATTGAGCAAGAATGGATTATTCTTCGGAATCCTTCACCAATGTATATTGCGTTACATAGGCTTCACCTGAAAACATCTTCTGGCTGGAATTCGTAACGGGAGCTTTGGAGTCGCTGTTATGTGCCATCTTAAAGGAACTGGAATTCTTCCAGTTCAGGAAATCAGCTTGTTTCTCCCAAATCGTTAGAATAACATAAGTTTCAGAGTTGATTGGCCGCAGTACACGAAGTGCGACGAAACCTGGTTCATTTTCAATGAATCCAGCCCTGTTTTTAAAACGATGTTCGAATACCGGCCTTCCTTCTTCACTTACAGGGATATTGTTCATGACTACATACCCATGATCCTGAAGGGTTCCTTTCCCATCAACTACTTCATACTTACGTGGAGAGCTGAAGATCGTTTTACCTGTAGTTTCATGTAAAAGTACTGCAGTGTCAGGGTTTTGCATAAGTAATATTTTTTCATTCGGGTGCTTATCTTTTTTGATTTTCAAAAAATCGTAAGTGCCTGATGTGATGAATACATTCATAATTTCCCCTCCAATTACTATATAGTGCCTGTATACCCATTTTACCCAATGAATAGTGCTTTTACCATTTCCAAACTAACCATAAAGCTGGTAAACCGGTAAGATACATATATAAAAGTCGATTTTTTGACAAATATATTATAGAAAAAGCTATAGTTTAAGGAGATTCGATTTGAAATTCAACATCCTTCTGATATTCTATGTAGGTAATGAATAAAAATAGAAACGTGATTGCTTGAAAGGTGGATATTAATGTCTAAGGAAATTACGAATGATACATTTTTAAAAGCTGCAAGAGGAGAGAAAACGGATCATGTGCCTGTTTGGTATATGCGTCAGGCTGGCCGTTCACAGCCGGAATACCGTAAATTGAAAGAGAAGTACTCACTTTTTGAAATTACTCATCAGCCGGAATTATGCGCTTATGTAACTAGATTGCCAGTTGAGCAATATGATGTAGACGCTGCGATTTTATATAAAGATATAATGACACCGCTACCAGCCATTGGTGTCGATGTTGAGATTAAGTCCGGAATCGGTCCAGTCATAGCCAATCCAATCCAATCGGTGACAGATGTTGAAAAATTAGGTGAATTGAACCCAGAGAAAGACATCCCATATGTATTGGACACGATTAAATTATTGACCACGGAGCAATTGTCCGTTCCTTTGATCGGTTTCTCCGGGGCTCCGTTCACCATTGCTTCATACATGATTGAAGGCGGCCCCTCCAAAAACTACAATAAGACGAAAGCTTTCATGTATTCCGAGCCAAAGGCTTGGTTTGCATTAATGGATAAGCTAGCCGATATGATCATCATCTATGTCAAGTCACAAATTAAAGCCGGCGTTAAAGCCGTCCAAATCTTTGATTCTTGGGTGGGTGCTTTGAATGTTGAAGATTACCGCGTGTTCATCAAGCCGATCATGACTCGTATCTTTTCTTCATTGAGAGAAGAAAATGTACCGCTAATCATGTTCGGGGTCGGCGCAAGTCACTTGGCACTTGAGTGGAATGATCTTCCGATTGATGTAGTCGGGCTTGATTGGAGATTACCAATTACAGAAGCAAGACAAATGGGAATCCAGAAAACGGTACAAGGTAATCTTGATCCTGCCCTGCTATTATCATCATGGGATGTTATAGAAGAACGGACGAAAAGAATCTTGGATCAGGGCATGGAACAGGACGGCTACATCTTTAATCTTGGTCATGGAGTTTTCCCATCCGTAAATCCGGAAACACTGAAGAGGCTGACCGCTTTCATTCACGAATATTCATCAAAAATGAAGTAAGGTGAGCGAACCATTTGCTAAAACTCCTTAATTGGATGCACAATAAAAGAACGAAATCTTTAAAAGAGGTGTAATTTCATGTCAAGAAAAAAAATGGGCCTTTTAGTCATGGCTTATGGTACTCCATACACTGAAGAGGATATTGAAAGGTATTATACACATATTCGACATGGGAGACGGCCAAGCGACGAATTGATTGCCGACCTTAAAGGCAGATATGAAGCGATCGGTGGATTATCGCCGCTTGCAAAAATAACGGCAGGGCAAGCTGAAGCGCTTGAAAAGAAATTGAATTCCGTCCAGGAGGAAGTTGAATTCAAGGCATATCTTGGACTGAAACATATTGAACCTTTTGTTGAAGACGCAGTGAAACAAATGCATGAAGATGGAATCAAAGAGGCGGTCAGTATCGTATTGGCACCGCATTTTTCAACATTCAGCGTGAAGTCTTATAATGGACGTGCCCAGGATGAAGCCGCTAAATTGGGGGACCTGACCATCACTTCCGTTGAAAGCTGGTATGATGAACCAAAATTCATCCAATATTGGGTAGACCAAGTAAAAGAAGTAATCGGGAAAATGACCTCGGAAGAACGCGATAATTTCGCTTTGATTGTGTCGGCACATAGCCTCCCGGAAAAAATCTTGCAATCGGGTGATCCGTATCCAAATCAACTGAAAGAAACGGCAGACATGATTGCCGAAGGCGCAGGGGTTACCAATTATGCAGTAGGCTGGCAAAGCGCTGGACAAACTCCTGAACCATGGTTGGGACCCGATGTACAGGATTTAACCAGAGATCTTCATCAAGCAAAAGGTTATAAAGCTTTCATTTATATTCCTGTTGGCTTTGTTGCCGAGCACCTTGAAGTCCTTTATGATAACGATTATGAATGTAAGGTTGTGACGGAAGAGATTGGCGCAGGCTACTATAGGCCGGATATGCCCAATGTTAAACCTGAATTCATCGATGCTTTGGCCACGATCATTTTAAACAGATTACAGGAAAAGTGATCAGTAAATAGGAGAAAATCAGTTTAACCATGCTTGCCATGTGCTCTGCCTATTTTTATTTGAAGTTATGTTATTCACCGGAAAAGCGACGCTACCTTTGGCCTTGCAGATTTAAATAAATATGTATTTTCGAAAAGTGGCTGTCCAGTAACGAGGATGGCCATTGTTTCTCTTGGAAATTGAAAATATAATTGAAAAAACTGAAAATTTTTGGTATGATATCGTTGAACATAATGACTGTTTTGTCCGTCTGGTCAGGATTGGGGTGGGAAATGTCTGTTGATCGTAAAAAATTAATTTTGGAAGCTGCGACCAAGTCGTTTTCACTTTTTGGCTATAAGGCAACGACGATGGATCAAGTCGCTAAAATTGCCAATGTGGGAAAAGGGACCATTTATACCTTTTATAAAAATAAAGAAGAGCTGTTTAAAGAAATCGTTCAGCGGATGATAGAGGAAATGAAATATGAGGCGGAACAATCTTTGGATGACCAACTCTCCTTTTTTGAAAACCTGCATCGGGCCGTTTATCGAATTCTGGAGTTCAGGCAGGAACATCAATTATCATTAAAACTTCTTCAGGAAGAGCGGGAAATTGGTACGCCGGCCGTTCAGGAAATGGTTAATGAAATGGAAGAAGCCATCGTATCCTACATTAAGGAAAAACTAAAAATAGCGATTGATAAGGGCTATATACAACCTTGCGATCCAGAGATAACAGCTTTCCTGATGCTAAAAATGTACCTTGCCCTGATCTTTGATTGGGAAAGGAACCATGCCCCATTAGAGAAAGAGGAAATTGCTGAACTATTTAAAATATATTTGTTCAAAGGATTATCCGTTACGTGATCATTCTATTTTTTTGCTGAAAGGCAATGAACCCCAATAAAAGAAGAGATACCGATCATCGGTATCTCTTCTTTTATTGGGGTTTTTTTCAGCTGCGAAACCGAAACATCTATGAAATTCATCCTGCTATTTGGGAAGAGGATGGTGAATCACAAAGACTACTACTCTCCAGAAAGGCAATGATCACAGTGGTTTCCATAACATTCGTGCTGTTCTTCAATTTTTTTTCCGCATTCCGTGCATTGTTTCGGTGGCAGATTTTTAAAGAACTCAACGCTACTTTGAATCATGAACATCATCTCCTGAATTTTTTATTATTCGCTTTTCTATGGTTTTATTGTATTATAACAGATTTAGAATGTCAATGAATGTTTTATAACATAAGTAAAAAAGGTGAAATAAGGGCAAGAATAGTTTATATTAATGGGGAAGTCATTGAGAGAAAAAAAGGAGTGCCTAAGCATGAAAATCACCGTAATTGGCTGCTGGGGCGGTTATCCAGCTAAAAATGAGGCAAGTTCCGGCTATTTGCTTGAATATGAAGATTTTCGCATTCTGCTTGATTGTGGCAGCGGTGTTCTATCACAGCTTCAAAACCATATGAAGCCGGAGGATCTTGGTGCAGTTGTATTATCCCACTATCATCCTGATCATGTAGCGGATATTGGTGTCCTGCAGCACGCTGCGTTCATACAGCAGATATTGGGCAGCGAAAAAAGGACGATTCCTATATATGGTCATGATTTGGACGAAGTCGAATTTGGTAAGTTAACTTATAAAGACGTGACAAAGGGGATAGCCATCTCCGCTGATCAGCCATTAACCATTGGACCGTGTAAATTTACGTTCATGAAAACAAAACATCCAGTACCTTGTTTTGCAATGAGGATTGAAGCTGAAAATCATTCGATCGTTTACACAGGTGACAGTTCATATATGGATGAGCTTGCAGATTTCGCTAAAGACGCAAATGTTTTATTATGCGAAAGTAACTTTTACAGTGATATGGATGGTTCAAAGGCGGGGCATATGACGGCAAGGGAAGCGGGCCTGCTGGCAGAAAAGGCTGACGTCCAGCTTTTGCTGTTAACTCACCTCCCTCATTATGGGAATCTCGATCAACTGAAAAAAGAAGCATCCGAGGTATTCAAAAGGGAAATAGCTGTAGCCAAAACCAATCTCGAGTTCCAACTATAAATGAAACATCAGTGATATGAAGTCTACAAGGAGGAACAACTGTGCTTTTTATTGATAATAAGGGAATTACAGATCCAAGAATTAACCTGGCCATCGAAGAATTTGCGCTTAAACATTTAAACATAGATGAAACCTATCTTTTATTTTACATTAATCGACCTTCAATCATCATAGGCAGAAATCAAAATACGATTGAAGAAATCAATTCCGATTATGTAGATGAAAAGGGCATTACAGTTGTTCGCCGCCTTTCCGGGGGTGGAGCGGTTTATCATGACCTAGGGAATCTCAATTTCAGTTTCATTACGAAAGATGATGGGGATAGTTTCCATAACTTCAAGAAATTCACCCAGCCTGTCGTGGAAACGCTCGAGAAACTAGGAATACATGCTGAATTGAGCGGTCGTAACGATATTCTGGCTGAAGGAAAGAAAATTTCGGGAAACGCGATGTTTTCAACGAAGGGCAGAATGTTCAGTCATGGGACATTGCTGTTTCAATCAGAAATGGATCACATTGTATCCGCTTTAAAAGTGAAAAAAGATAAAATCGAGTCCAAAGGGATTAAATCGATAAGAAGCCGTGTTGGTAATATCGCCGATTTCCTAAAAGAACCGATGTCTGTTGAAGAATTCCGTTCATTCCTTCTGCAAAATATTTTCAAAGATAACGGAAAGGTTACAGAGTATGTTTTAACAGAAACGGATTGGGAGAAAATTCACGAAATCTCGGAAGATAGGTATCAAAATTGGGAGTGGAATTACGGAAAATCACCTAAATTCAACTTGCAAAACTCACATAGATTTCCTGTGGGATCTGTTGATATCCGCCTTGAAGTGAACAGGGGAATCATTGAGAACTGCAAGATCTACGGTGATTTCTTCGGGGTCGGAGAGGTTGCGGATATTGAACGAAAGCTTACTGGAATACGCTATGAAAAGGAAGCAATCAGCCGAGTACTGGATGAGATCGATGTTCGTCATTATTTTGGCAATGTAACAAAAGAAGAAATATTGGCTTTAATATATTAAGCCTGAAAGCCGTCCCGACTTAATAGGACGGCTTTTGTGACTAATAATGACAGTAATTGCTTGAATATGGATAAAATGGTTGCTGTGATCGCATTCTTTTAATATAATAAAAATGTATTTAGTTCACCATAAAAATGAATGACCATTCATTCATGCTATTTGCAGGGGAGGGAGAAAGATGAATTTATCTGAACAGCTTCATCAAATGGCTTTAAAAAAGGCGGATAAGCCAGCATATTACTTTTTGGATCAATCCACTTCATATGGGGAATTGGATAAAGCCGTTACGAAGTTCGCAGACGAATTACATAGGCTTGGTGTTTCAAAAGGTGATAACATTGCGCTGTTATTAGGCAACTCTCCACATTTCATCATTTCATTGTATGGAGCTATGCGAGCAGGGGCGACCGTAATTCCCGTCAATCCAATATACACACCTGACGAGATTGGTTATATCCTGAATAATGGCGATGTAAAGGTTGTTGTGGCATTAGATAAGCTTTTACCCTTACTGGAGAAAATGAACCCTATCCTTTCAAGCGTAGAACAATATGTAATTTGTGAAATGCAGCCGGATAATGGGGATAGTAGCGAATTTAACATCTGCAATAAAATGAAATCGTTTACAAAAATGGTCGAATCGGGGGATGAAGGCTTTAAAGGTCCTGAACTGGATCCTGAAGATACGGCAATCATACTTTATACTTCCGGGACAACGGGGAAACCAAAGGGGGCCATGCTCACACATACCAATATCTACTCCAATGCACATGATATTGGTGAATATTTAAATATCACGGAAAGTGACCGTGTCATTACGACATTGCCAATGTTCCATGTTTTCAGTTTAACGGTAGTTGTGAATGCCCCGTTGATAAGCGGAGGTACGCTTTTAATTGTCCCGCAATTCAGTCCAAAGGAAATATTCAGGCAAATCAAAAAATATGATGCAACCGTTTTTGCTGGCGTGCCTACGATGTATAACTTTCTTTTTCAATATCCAGATGCGAAAGAGGATGCTTTGAAGTCTTTGCGGATATGCATATCTGGCGGATCCGCCATGCCAGTGTCCCTGCTTGAATCATTCGAGCGGAAATTTAATGTTAGGGTTTCAGAAGGATATGGCTTATCCGAAGCTTCCCCTGTTACCTGCTTCAATCCTTTGGACCGTCCAAGGAAGGCGGGTTCCATCGGAACATCCATCCTTAGGGTGGAAAACAAAGTGGTCAATGAGCTTGGAGAAGAAGTGCCGATCAATGGTGTAGGAGAATTGATTGTCAGGGGTCCGAATGTAATGAAAGGTTATTATAAAATGCCTGAAGAATCAGCCGCTGTCTTGAAAAATGGCTGGTTATATACAGGCGATTTAGCCAGGATGGATGATGAAGGCTACTTTTTCATTGTAGATCGTAAAAAGGAGCTTATCATCGTCGGTGGCTATAATGTCTATCCGCGTGAAGTGGAGGAGGTTTTGTATGCCCATCCTGAAGTAGTTGAGGCAGCAGCCATTGGCGTTCCCGATCCCAATCAGGGGGAAGTGGTTAAATGCTTTGTGGTAAAGAAAAACAATGCATTGACTGAGGAAGAGCTGCTTGCCCATTGCATGGAACACTTGGCCAAATATAAGGTGCCGGCAAAAATTGAGTTTTTGGATGAACTTCCAAAAAACGCGACTGGTAAAATTTTACGGCGTTCCTTGAAAAACCATGTACTGCAAAACTGAATTACATTGATCATGAGGAGATCATTGCCTATAACCGGCAATGGTCCTTTTTTTGTACAACCAAAGTGTATGAGGCTGCATAAAATATATTGAAGAATCTTAAAACCTTGATTCTTGTTTCGAAAAGAGTTATGATTGTCATTAAAAATTTCCACAAAATTGTAAGGAGGGGTTAGATGAGAGATGTAAAGCTATTGGATATTTTTGCACATCCCATTGCTCAAAAATACTTGAACCGTTCAGGTCTGGCACATGCGATTGCGGTAGCATACCATGCGTTTCACTTAGCAAATGAATATAATGTCGACCCTGATATTGCCGCTAAAGCCGGGCTATTGCATGATATGGGTCATTTCACCTGGTATCGCAATGGTAAATGGGATTATGATCTTTATAAACAAAATGATATTCACCCCATCAAAGGTGCCGAACGAGCACATAAACTGTTAATCCGCTTGGGAGAAAACCCGATCAAGGCAAAGACCATTTCCCTCGCCATTTTATTTCATACCGATTCGTTCTTACCTTCGAATGATATTATTCGTACACCGCTTCAGCAAGTCGTCAAATGGGCCGACGAAAAAGATGAAGAAGAAGGCGGAAAACACCATTATCGCAAAATTGATTTTCCGCGGGCAAAGGAAAGCATCATGAAACTTGATACGCTCATAGATGAGGAACAAAGAAAAAGGCTATCATCCTGAAATCAAACGGGTTGATAGCCTTTTTTATTGTCAGGAGGAACACAATTATTAAAAGTATTTTTACAGTTTAAATTTGTTAACAGGTGAATTAATGATGTAAAATATAGACCATTAGAACTATTCCCCGGCTAACAATTATAAAAAACTATCGGATTAATAACAAATAAAGAAAGTAACAGGTGAGGTTATGAAGTCGATTAAGCTAGTGATATATGGTGGTCAGGGAGGAATTGAGGGAATCATCGAACAAGAAGGTGACATTAAGGTCATGGGGATGACTGGAAATGAAATGGACCTTCTTGATTCTGATCATACATCAGTCATTCGCTCATCAGGGAAGTATGGACAGGAAGTCATGCAAATCCTGAAGGAAAAACACCCATCCACTCCTTTCGTCATTTTTACTGCCTATTCAGAAAATCATTATCTTATTGAAGCAATAGGCCATGGTGCAGCAGGTTATGTGTTACAGGATGGCGGAATGAAACAGTTGATGTCGGCAATCCGTCAATGTGCCAACGGTCAAATCGTTTATCCTGCCTCATTCAAATCAATTTTAATGAAAAAGCTGGAGCGGGATGTTGAAAGATCACCAGTAACTTTGGAAAAGGCAATCGAAAAATTGGGGGCTTTTTTCTAAACGCGAGCATGAACTGCTTATCCTGCTAACCCAAAGCGAAACGAATAAGCAAATTTCAAAAAAACTTTTTCTATCGATCGGCACGGTAAAAAACCATATAAGCCGTATTTACAGAAAACTGAATGTTAATAATCGACCGGAGCTTATGGCACTTTTGTATGGTTTTCAAAATAGCGGGATGAAGGGATGACCGATTATGCCTGCCGTTCCGTTAATCGGTCTCATTCATTATAAATCAAATTCACATTTGAAATCCTTTGATGAAACGATTTCATCTTAGCAATTAGGCAAAGGAATAAATTCGTCGTTGCCTTAAACCTCTCATCCCTCCGTTTTTTTAGTGTCTCTGCATATGAATCATTCTGCCTCCCTTCCCGGAAGTGCATGTTAGGCTGGTGGATTATTCTGGGAAATCTTAAGGTTGATAATGAACAATGAAAAATCAACAAAATGATGGGAATTGTAAGGAAGAATAATATTGAAGGGAAATGCGGTTCTAACCTGTCCATTTTGGATTAAACTATTAAGAGGGAGATTCGTTTTAAGGAGGGGCATCATGGTTAGAAAATGGGCTGGAAGGGCGATTATATTATATATCCTTTATGCAGCAGCGATGTATTGGTATATTTTTTATGGAGCGGATACGACCATTCCCGAAGCTTTGCGTGGAACGGCAGCAGATCCTGCAACATTCCTGAATGCAAGGGAACTAAAGCTTAGTGAAGAGTATTCAGGACTGCGGAATTTTATTTTTTTCGTATCGACGCCATATGAATGGCTTCTGTATTTCTTCATATTATTATTCGGTTTTTCAAAGGCATTTGAAAAATCGTCAATGGCAGTCTCTAGACGGAAAGCGATCAGAACGGGCATTTACTTATTCTGGCTTTCCGTTATTTCATACCTGGCTCTATTTCCAATCAGTTTCATTGGATATCGGATGAGCAAGAGTTACCACATAAGTACACAAAGTTTCACCTCGTGGATGAAGGATGGAGTCATCGAATTCTGGGTGAATTTTGGGATGATGTTCATCATCGTTTCCGTTTTATATTGGTTAATGAAGAAAAGTGTGAAGAAGTGGTGGCTCTATGCTTGGATGTTGTCCATTCCTTTTTCCTTGTTCCTGATGTTCGTTCAGCCTGTATTGATTGATCCGCTGTACAATGAATTCTATCCTCTCAAAAATAAAGAGCTGGAAACGGAAATATTGGCACTAGCCTCACAGGCTGAGATCCCGGCTGAACACGTGTATGAAGTAAATATGGCGGAAAAGACAAATGCCTTGAATGCATATGTGACCGGCATAGGTTCCAACTCAAGAATAGTTCTTTGGGATACGACCCTGAACAAACTGAAGGAAGATGAAATCCTTTTTATCATGGCACATGAAATGGCTCATTATGTGGAAAAGCACATTTATATAGGGATTGCAGGTTATTTAGGACTGACATTAATCGGTTTGTGGCTGACTTCGAAAATCATGAATTTTATCATTGGTCGCTGGGGCCATCAGTTAAAGGTCCGTTCGGTTGACAGCATATCATCTCTTCCGTTATTTCTCTTGATAACGTCTGTGCTGCTCTTTGCTTCGAGTCCGCTGTCCAATTATGTTTCCAGATATCAAGAAACAAGGGCTGACCGTTATGCCATTGAAATGACCGGGGACAAAGAATCAGCAATCACGACTTTCCAGGAACTCACGAGGTCGGGTTTGAGTCAGGTCAACCCGCCATTCCTGGTTAAATGGCTGCGGTATTCCCATCCGACCATGCTCGAACGGATTTCAACGGTTGAAAATGCAGATACAAAGGGTGATTGAAAGCCAGCTGAAAACCAGCTGGCTTTTTTTCTTCGGAAAGTGGAAGTTTGTGGTCGTTTTCAGAAAAAACTATTATTTTTAAAAATCTTAGGTTCTCTACTATAATAAATTAAATTCCCAGTTCGTTTTAAGGAGATCGGATATGTATAATGTACTTTTCATCACTGTAGGCTCAGTGCTTGTGGCAGTAGCCTACAACTTATTTTTGATACCACATTTAATTTTAAGCAGCGGACTTAGTGGACTTGCGATCATGTTCGGAATCATCACCCCAGTCAACACAGGGATATTGAATTTTCTGATGAACCTGCCATTGCTGATACTTGGTTACCTGAAATTAGGGAGACGCTTTATCACCTATACGATATTATCAGTTGTCGTGATTTCCATCAGTTTATACCTCATTCCAGTTCACGGTATTTCCACTGAACCGATTTTGTCTTCTTTATTTGGCGGAATCATATCGGGAATCGGGATAGGCATCGTCTTTCGCGCTTCGGGGTCTTCGGGCGGCTTTGATATCATTGCCATGCTATTGGCTAAGAAGAGCGACTTTCCGCTTGGTACATTGCTTTCGGTGATGAATGCTGTTGTGGTGGTAATCTCAGGCTTCATCTTCGGTTGGGATGCCGCATTATATACGCTGATTTCCATTTATGCAGCAGGAAAGGTGATCGATACGATCCATTCCAATCACATTAAATTAACATTGATGATCGTTACCAAAAAGAGTGACGAAATGAAAACGAAGCTCCTGACCAACCTATATCGTGGAATTACAGTCATGGATGGTGAAGGTGCATATTCAGGAGAAAAGAGCAAAGTAATGATGACAGTCATTACACGTTATCAGTTAACCGATGTAAAAACGATGATAAAAGAAGTGGATCCGAATGCCTTTGTTAATATAACCGAAACTGCCGAGGTCATGGGTATGTTTCATAAAGAGTGATGATAATAAGAAAAGCCTCCCGACATTATGGGAGGCTTCAGACTGTAGACAAACTCGATGAAAATCGAGTTTGTCTATTTT
>NZ_JVPL01000131.1:0-873 GCF_001054655.1 Bacillus sp. 220_BSPC | reverse complement strand
ATTACTCAACATAGTCTTAAAGAAATAAAAGATTTTGCAATCTCAAAAGGAGGAAAATGCTTATCTAATGTTTATATAAACGTAGATACAAAATTAAATTTCATATGTGAAAAGGGACATCACTTTACAAAAACACCATACAATTTTAATAAAGGACAATGGTGCAGAACATGTTCTTATGAAAAAAGAGGAGATTTATACCGTTTAAATGTGAATGAAATGAATCTTGTAGCAGAGGAGAAAGGATGGAAATGTTTATCTATAGAATATATAAACGCTCGAGAAAAGTTATTATGGGAATGTGAAAATGGTCATATATTTGAACGAACACTTGCCCATGTTAAAGAAGGGCGAGGATGTCCCACTTGTAATAAGCGTAAACGTTAAAACAACAGATGTAGACAAAGAACCTTTTATATAACTTTTTATCTTTTACCAAAATCGTTACCTACGTCGTTGAATTTATTTTTCACACGTAAAATCATCTCATTTTACATATTTTGCAATGGAATCACACGTAATAAATATTTAACACGATCTGTGGGGCAGAATACAATTTTATGATAAAACCTCTCTTTTATCCATCCTAGCTATCTAATAGATAATAAAATCGGTAATACTTAGTAAGTATTACCGCAATATAATTTATAGTTTTGATTTTCTATACCCAGCAGATTTTGCTTCAGCTTCTGTACAGAAAGTTTCTTCAGGTTCAGTCTTATCATAGAATTGTCCTGAAGGCACATGGTAAATCTTAGTACCTGAACTTGAAATATTACCTCGAATGTTTGAACAAGCTTGTTGTTCTTTTTCTCTTTCTGCCTGTTCTGCTTTTTCTCTTTCCGCTTGTTCTGCTTTTTCTCTTTCCGCTTG
>NZ_JVPL01000130.1:0-19105 GCF_001054655.1 Bacillus sp. 220_BSPC | reverse complement strand
CCGTTCGGTTAACAGCCGAATGCTCTACCACTGAGCTACTGCGGAATAATGAAAATTGGGTTCCTTTTTCACGCTCAAGGACCTTAGTGTTTGTCGTTAAGGACAAGTTGTTATCTTGTCGACTCTTATGATTATAAAGAGGTTGCAACCTAAAGTCAAGAGTTCTTTTGTGCTTTTTTATTTTTTTGTTTTTTGCTCCTTAAACCCTTGGTAAATCAATGTTCCACGACATTTACCACAAACGAAACGGGTAGTGTCGATTCGTTTTTTTCTTATATATACCTGCTGACAGTCTTCACATTTATATTGAATTGTATTCATCTTTTTCTTTAATTGGTTAGATGGCAGCGGCTCGCAAAATCTCGGTGCCCCCACTTTTTTGAGTAAATGCTTAAAGTCCGCATCACGATGCTGGTACCCCTTCTTCTCGATGTGCAGATGGTAATGGCACAATTCATGCTTAATGATTCCAATCATTTCTTCCACACCGCGTTCATCAAGATACTTCTTATTTATTTCTATATTGTGTGAACGGAGCAAGTATCGTCCTCCTGTTGTCCGGAGACGCGGATTAAAACTCGCTTGGTGTCTAAAGGCCTTTTTAAAGTCTTTCAACGAAATTTCTTCTACTAGTTTTTGCAATTGACGATTATCCATTTCCCCCTCCCTTTCCTTGGTAACATGACAACCCATTATAACATAGACTAATAATACAATAGGAAACTAAGGGAGGAAAAGCTATGCCTAATTGGTTCCAGAATCAAATCCGCAAAGCCTTTTATGAAAAGGATTATTATCAAGTGAAGATGTTGAATCAATGTTGGTTTTTTTATCAAAAGAAAGAAAGTCTCAGGTTATAGATTCGACATTGTTCCAAGTATAAATACATCATTTCAAAAAAAACCCCTTCTAATATAGAAGGAGCTTACCTTAGGCTAGTTTTGATCCTTTGGCTCGAGCATCGTTAAAGATACCCTTTGCTTTTGGGAGTCAACAAGTTCGACCCAGACTGTGACAACATCCCCAACGGCAACTACATCCAATGGGTGCTTTACAAACCGGTTGCTTAGTTTAGAAATATGCACCAGTCCATCCTGTTTAACACCGATGTCCACAAACGCACCAAAATCCACAACATTCCTCACTGTACCTTGTAATTCCATCCCAGTTTGCAGATCCTCCATTTTTAGTACATCCTGCTTAAGCAGCGGTTTTGATAACTCATCCCGAGGATCTCTTCCCGGTTTCATCAAATCATCGATGATATCTTTAATCGTAATTTCCCCAATTTCCAATTCATTGACCAAATCAGCCGGATTTAATTTACCTAACTCTTCATTCAGTGCATCACTGCCTAAATCATCAGATGTGAATCCCATTTTCTTCAATAATTTATTCACGGCACTGTAGTTCTCAGGATGTATCGCGGTTTGATCTAAGGGTTCATCTCCATTAATGATACGTAAGAACCCTATACATTGTTCATATGTTTTGGAACCCAGCCGGGGAATCTTCTTTAATTCCTTCCTGCTTGAAAACTTTCCTTCCACTTCCCTTTTCTTCACAATATTTTGAGCAACCGATTTTGATAAACCAGCTACATATTGTAATAGAGACGATGAAGCGGTATTGACATTAACACCCACCTGGTTAACAGCTGTTTCCACTACAAAGGTGAGGGATTCCGTTAACTTTTTCTGAGACACATCATGTTGATACTGGCCTACTCCCACCGATTGCGGATCAATTTTTACAAGTTCAGCAAGGGGATCTTGAAGCCTTCTACCTATCGAAACGGCGCTTCTCTGTTCTACTTGAAGATCCGGAAACTCTTCACGGGCAATATCCGAAGCTGAATACACACTAGCTCCCGCTTCATTAACAATTATATATGAAATGTTCCCTTTCACTTCTTTTAGAATATCTGCAATGAATTGCTCTGATTCACGTGATGCCGTACCATTGCCGATTGCCACGATCTCAACCGAGAACCGCTGAAGTATTTCGATCGTTTTTTCACGGGCAGCATGAAGTTTCGCAGCAGGAGGATGCGGATAGATCACACTGATATCGAGTACTTTTCCGGTTTCATCAATGACAGCAAGTTTACAGCCAGTCCGATATGCCGGATCTAAGGCGAGGACCACTTTTCCTTTAAGCGGAGGCTGCAAGAGCAGGTTCCGGAGGTTTTCAGAAAAAATGTGGATAGCTTGATCCTCCGCTTTTTCCGTCAGCTCTTTTCTGATCTCCCGCTCTACAGAAGGCATGATCAAACGCTTAAGTCCATCCTCAATCGAAGATTTAAGAACAACTTGGGCTTCAGATTTGTTATTTTTAATGATTTTACGTTCCAGATGACCAATGATGACTTCAGTCCTGGGCTGAATGGAAATTCGCAAAACCTCTTCCTTTTCACCTCTATTCAGCGCCAATACCCGATGTGGTACGATTCTTTGAACCGGCTCCTCATATTCATAGTACATTTCGAAGATTTTTTTCTCGTCTTTCTCTTCATTTTTCACAGTTGAAACCACTTTTCCAGCTTTGAAAATTTCAGCCCTTATCCACTTCCTTAATTCCGCATCATCGGATATATGTTCAGCTATGATATCCTGCGCACCTGCAATAGCCTCTTCAATAGAAGGAACTTCTTTTTCTGCCGATATGAATTCAGCTGCTTTTTCGCTGACTCGAGGATGCATTTGACATTCCAAAAGCCAATTAGCCAGTGGTTCAAGACCCTTTTCTTTAGCAACTGTCGCTTTCGTTCTCCTTTTTTGCTTGAATGGCCTGTATAAATCCTCGACTTCCTGCAGTTTTGTTGCCTTCTCGATTTGTTTTGTTAATTCTTCCGTCAATTTTCCCTGTTCACCAATTGAACGCGTAACTTCCGCTTTCCTCTGGCCAAGGTTTTCTAGATAGTTCCATCTTTCCATAATGGAACGAATCTGCACTTCATCAAGTGAACCAGTCATTTCTTTTCTATACCGTGCGATAAAAGGGACAGTATTCCCCTCTTGCAGCATCTGTATGACGTTTTGGACCTGATGATTTTTCAAAGTCAGCTCATTGGATATTTGTTTTATCAATTCTTTTAATGTATCTTCTATAACGATCATTTTGTATACCTCCAACCTTTTAATCTAATATATATAGTCTAGCAAATGAGCGATGAAGTTGCGAATTCCATACAAAAAAGCTCACTTCCGAATCATGGCGAAAGTAAGCTTCCTAAAATGAAAGTTGTATCATCTGCAGTTAATGGACTGCTTTTTAATATGCATTGGGCGTTCTTATCGATAGGGACCAGCCTTTTTAAAAAAGACTTAGCTCCCTTAAGTTCCAAACCATCGGAATGAAGAATGAATTTTGCATTTGGTTCATATTTGTATCTCTGCGTCCTGTATTTTTGTTTCCTACCGGATAAATACCCTGTAACAGGTAAAGGGTAAACGAGTTTATCGTCGCTTGGATTATACAGGAAAAAGCGGATGTTACCCACTGAACTGTATACAAATTCATTCTTGTCATAAAAGATTTTCAAAATGGAAACGGCTGCCCCCCGTTTATCGACTAAAACTTGATTGCACACTGCCATTAATGCATCCACATCCAAATCATGATTACGTTTAACTTCCTCGATGACGGCATGGGATGAATCGTATGCATTTTTCCCGCTGCCTAGCCCATCTGCCAGGACACATACAAAGTATTCTTCCGTATGAAGAAAAAAGTAATCATCGCCACAGTAAACCATCCCATTTTTAGACGATTGAGAGACAAGGACTTCTATTTTTTCTCCCCTCAGAATATCTTTGATCACTGAATTAACTCCGAGTTTTCAGCATTAATGGCTTCTTGAAGTTTCTTGATCGCTCGGCGTTGGAGCCTTGACACATGCATTTGGGAAATCCCAAGCTTATCGCCAGCTTCTTTCTGGCTTAAATTCTCTAAATAAGTATGTTGAATGATCATCTTTTCACGGTCACTCAGCACATGAAGCACTTTTTCAAGCACAAGACGCTGATTGACCTTTTCAAAACCTTCATCGACATTTCCGAATATATCAAGCAATGTGACAGTGCCGCCATCAGAATCCGCCTCAATAGAATGATCCACGGATAAAGCTTGATAGCTTTTTCCCATTTCCATCGCCTCTAAAACTTCTTCCTCGGTCACGCCTATACTATCGGCTATTTCATCTATTCTTGGTGAACGGTGCAGAGTTGTCGTTAACTCCTCGACAGTCACCCTGATTTTCGGACCTAGTTCCTTAATTCTCCTTGGCACATGGACACTCCATGTTTTGTCACGAAGGAACCTTTTGATTTCCCCGATAATAGTGGGGACGGCAAATGCCTCAAAGCTCTTGCCGAAGGATTCATCATATCGTCGAATGGCACCTAATAGACCAATCATGCCGACTTGGGAGATATCCTCCTGAAATGATTTCCCTTTCGCATACTTACGGGAGATTGTTTCAACCAAACTTTTATAATGGATGACGAGATTACTCTGCGCTTCTTCATCTTGATTCTGCTGGTAAGCTCTGATCCATTCATTTACCTGTTCTCTTTGTGCCTGATTAGGTTGAGACTGTTTTTGCATCCATCTCCACCTGCTCTCCTTCTAAAAACTTAGTCATAAATACAGTAACCCCATCATGCTGATGAATTTTTACATCATCCATCAGAGTTTCAATAAGGTAAAGACCCAAGCCTCCTTCTCTCAAAAGTTCGACTTTTTGTCCATTTTCGTATGGACCTAGCCCTTGACGAACCTCCTCGAAATTACAGCTCTTGCCACTATCGGAAACCATGACCTCCAAACGGTCAGGATAAAGGCCGAAACTTACTTTCACTTCACCTTTTTCAGAATCCTTATATGCATGCTGTACCGCATTTGTACAAGCTTCACTGGTAGCGATTTTCAAATCCTCTATTTCATCATACGCAAATCCCATCCGGCTTCCAATTCCAGAAAGCGTTAAACGAATGACACCGATGAATTCTGGTTTTGCAGGTATTTTCATTTCGATGTAATCATATACTTGACTCATTCTAACCCACCCTCTGTACCACTTTTTATATCAATGATATCTGCAAGACCTGTTATATCAAATAAACGTCGTAACCTTTCCGATAATCCAACTAACGTGAACTCGCCATTATGCGCCCTTACGCTTTTAAAAGCACCGACGAATACCCCGAGTCCCGTACTATCCATATACGAAACTTCAGTTAGATCAATAGTAATCGAAACATTTTCCTGCTCTGAAATTGGAAATAATGATTCTCTTAGTTTCGGTGCAGTATAAGCATCGATTTCACCTTTTAGTTTTACATTAAATTCAGTATTCAATTCATTAACATCTACTGTTATATTCATCCTTGACCCACCTCTTCAAATCCTCTTCATTCCTATATCTATACCCAGCAGAAACAATACTAAACATTTGATTTTAAAATTATTAATGTAAAATCATCCCTCAGTTGGAAGTTCTGCATTTTCTCCAATTGTTTATATATATTATTCACCATTTCCTGGGCTTGCAAATGCATATTCTTTCTAATCAAACCAATAAGCGTTTCCCTTTCTATGAACCCATCATTCGTGCGGCACTCCGTTACTCCGTCAGATAATAAAATGATCATGTCTCCACGATTCACCGTTTTTTCATATTGGCGATACCTTGTTTTCTTATCAACGCCAAGCAACAAGCCCTTTGCATCCAAATCGCTAAAAGTACCTGTAGCTGCGTCATAGTAAAATCCAGGTTCATGTCCGGCTGAAGCATAGGAAAATTGCCTGTCATGCGGATCATATAAACCATAGAACATGGTTATGAACATGCTTGGATCAACATTATGCTCCACAACCCGGTTCAAGCTCTCAAGTACACTATTCGGTTCATGACGATGCTCCGGAAGACTGTCCATCGCATATTTGATCATCGACATGCACAGCGCAGCAGGGATCCCTTTTCCTATGACATCGGCTATCCCTACCCCTATACGCTCATTTTCATCCTGGACGAAGTGATAGTAATCCCCGTTCATCTGCCTCGCAGGAACACTGATCGCCCCAATTTCAAGAGCTTTGATATCAGGGATTTCCGTTTCCAAAAGAGTGTGTTGAACGTTTGCCGCTATCTCGATTTCCGTTTTCAGTTCCTGCTGTTGATGTCTGAGGCTTTGATGTTCACGGTATGCAATGCCGTAGCCCATCATGACTTCTAGCAGAAAATCGAAAGAATCCAATACTTTTCCCGGTAATTCCGGGTAAAGTTCCATTAAGTTATTTTTATGCATACTTATGATTTCTTCTGGAGATATATTGTATTTGATATGTAGGCGGCTAATCTTCTGCCCTTGATAGAGTGCCTGCTCATTTTGGTCTTTAAGATAAGTAGAAAGCGCCTCATGATACTTTTTCTCCATGTTCTCCCTAATATCCATAGTCCCCCCCTAACGGAGCCATTTCGTCGCGATAATCTTAGTCCCTTCACCTGGTATCGATTCAATATCAAAGTCATCCATTAAACGTTTGGCTCCAGGAAGGCCTGCCCCCAGCCCCCCTGAGGTGGTATATCCATCTTCCATGACTCTGCGGATATCCTCAATTCCCGGCCCTTGGTCTTCTGCAATGATTTTCAATCCTGACTTCCCATTTATATTTAGCTTTTCTATGCTAACACTGCCTTGTCCAGCATATAGGTATATGTTTCGGGCCAATTCGCTAATGGCCGTTGTGATTCTGGCCTGGTCTACAGTACCGAACCCCAACTCTTTAGCGACATTTCTTCCGAGCTGCCTTGCAGCTACGATGTCCCATTCATTTATGATTTTTACGCAGGATTGGAACTCCATTCTTTAATCCCCCAATTCCTGTTGTAATTTCTCCAGGCCTTTCTCTAAGTCTAATGCTGTCAGAACATCATCGAGACTAATTCCTAGTTCAATCAATGTTATTGCAACAGCAGGCTGGATTCCCGTAATTACAACTTTGGCCCCCATAAGCTTAGACATGCTAAAGACATCGCCTAATACCTTTGCGATAAAAGAATCAATAAAATCGATTGAGGTAATATCTATAACAACGCCATTCGCGCTTGTTTCATGAATCTTATGCAGTAAATCCTCTTGAAATTGAAGGGCTGTCACATCATCCAATTCCCACTGTATAGAGACTAACAAGCAGTCATAAAGCTTTAATATCGGAATCCTCATACTTATCCCTCCACCTTTACGATCTTACGGCTCGTTAATTCCAACGCAACTTCTATCCCTTTTTTCAACGTATTTTTTGTAATCACTTCATTTAAATTAATGCCAAGATTAACGATGGTTTGAGCTATTTCAGGGCGGATGCCGCATAGTATACATTTGGCGCCCACTAATCTGACTGCCTCAGCAGCTTGAATGATATGGTGGGCAACCATGGTATCCACGACCGGCACGCCCGTAATATCAATAAGAACGACTTCAGATCTATGCTTAACCACGCCAGTCAACAGGTTTTCCATTATCTGTTTGGCACGTTCCGTATCAATCGTACCAATCAGCGGCATTACCGTAATTCCTTCCAATACAGGAATGAGCGGTGCCGAAAGTTCTTGCAACGCTATTTTTTGCATGGAAACGGTTCTTTCCCAAGTTTGAGTATATATATTGACTATTTCATTATTTATCGGTGTCGCCCATTTATCCAAATGGTTAACGAGATTGACTTGATTATCAGGAGTAACGAGACCCTTTTCCACCATTCCATTAATGACAATTAACGTGAACTTATGAAGTCCTTCATTGACGAAAGTAAGAGGCCATCCCAATTGGACGACTTTCTCGGCAAAATCTGAAAGCTTCAATGTGAATTCCTTGTTTTTACTATCAACGTTCGTGATGATCATATCTATAAATTCACTGCTCGTTTGCGTGAACATTCGATCTGAGACAACTTTAATTAATCTTTCGTCCGTACTTTCCTTCATGATGCCCATCCACTCAGTAAGGATGTAATCTTGATTTTGCTTAATAAAATCGTAAACCAATTGATTCATAATATCCTCCCATTCTAACACAATTGCTATGTTTCCCTGTCCACGTCACAAGGATGTTAACTAACTGTAATGTTATTTCCATTTTGATTTCCTTCGAGTTTCTCCACTGCACTTTTGCTTTTTTTAGGTATTTACAACATAACTACATACCCGAAATTCAGGTAAGAAAAACATAAATTAATGAAAAGTTAGGGAGATACCATAAAAAACAATGACATTCCATCCAATATCTAACTGTATAATGTTTTTATTCGTCAAATTTTTCATATTTCCTCCCTGTTTACTTTTTGGACACATGTTTATGTTATTTCATAAAAAAACACGATTCCCACAGTACAGGAATCGTGCCATCTAAATAATATCAAGAATGATTTGTATTATAATAACGCCCGGTTTAACGGGAAAAATTCTCTTTAAAACTCAATGAGGCCTAAACTTATTTGCAAAGCTTCATTGACTTTTTGCATCATCGGTTCGTCAAGATGCGTAATTTTATCAGTTAAACGCTGCTTATCGATAGTCCGGATCTGTTCTAATAAAATGACGGAATCCCGTTCGAATCCGTACTTTTTTGCATTAATCTCAACATGCGTAGGCAATTTCGCTTTTTGAATTTGAGCTGTAATGGCTGCCACGATCACAGTCGGACTAAAGCGATTACCAATATCGTTTTGTAAAATTAGTACCGGACGGGTTCCACCCTGCTCTGAACCGACTACCGGGGAAAGGTCTGCGAAGTATACGTCACCACGCTTAACAACAATCAATGGCTCAGCCTCCGCTAACTAATCGTTCAACGCAATGACCAGCCTCGAATTCAGCCTGGAAGGCTTCAGAAGCAATCGTTAAATTAATGGCCGCCATTTCAATATAACCGCGTTTCATCGATTCACGAAACTCTTTCTTTTTACGTTCGCGAAGATACATTTTTGTGGCACGATAAATAAATTCACTGCGATTCACATTTTCCTCACTCGCATACCCGTCTAACTCTGTTAAAAAATTTTGAGGTAATCGAATTAATATCTCTCTTGTTGCGCTGGATTCAGACACAAACATACACCTCCACCATCACTACACACCTTTATTATATATCCTTTTCAATATTACCATTAAATTGCCTATCTGCAAAGAGTATATTCTATTCTCAATCCTATTATCAGCATAATAAAGGAAATCTTATTCACAATCTTAGGATTTTTTTACAATCCGCTCATTCCAAAATGAAGTTGCGTGCATGATTCATCTGATTGTCTTTCATATATATGCGGGGCACTCTTGCTCCTATCATGCATGTCACCTCATAGTTGATCGTTTCCAGTTTTGCCGCTATCTCATCGACAGTGATCGATTCATCCCCATCATTCCCGATTAATGTGACCACTGTTCCTACAGGGTATGGTCCAGGAAGCTTGATCATGCATTGATCCATGCAAATCCTTCCGACTATGGGCACTCTTTTTCCATCCACAAGAACTTCCTGACCTTGCAGCTTACGGATCCAACCGTCAGCATACCCGATTGGCAAAGTTCCAATCCATTCATCACCTTCAGATGTATAAGTCGCTCCATAACTAACGCTTTCACCCTTAGCAAGCTGTTTAACCGCGACCATCTCCGTTCTCAATGATATAGCCTGTTTTAATGGAAATGGCAATATCGGCTTCATTTCCATGGAAGGACTCAAACCATACATGGAAATCCCCATTCTTATTGCATTCCATTCTAAATCGGTGAACCTTAAAGAAGCTGCACTATTGGCTGCATGAACATATTCCGGCTTTCCCGTCAATTCGGAAAGCATCCCTTTAAAGAAAGCAAGCTGCTTTTCATATAAGTCCGTCTTCATTTCATCCGCAGTCGCGAAATGAGTGAATATCCCTTGGAAATTGAAACAAGCTTCCCTCTTAAGCAAACTTTCCACTTTCATGAGTTTACCTTTATCTCGAATGCCGATTCTCCCCATGCCGCTATCCACTTTTACATGGATTTGCAAAACTTGTCCCGGTTTCAACAAATCCTTTGCCTTCTCCAACCATGCTTCATCGAAAACCGTCACGGAAATCCCATGCTCGGCAGCAAGCGCTGCACTTTCAGGCCTAGAAGCCCCAAGGACAAGAATCGGAGCCAATATACCTTTTTTCCGTAAGGCAAGAGCCTCATCCAAAAAAGCTACACTTAAAAAATCCGCCCCCGCATCAAGCGCCGTTTTAGCCACTTCATAGTCCCCGTGGCCATAAGCATTGGCTTTAACGACAGCGAAAAGACTAACGCCCTTTCTCAGACTTTTTTTCATTGAAGAGATATTTTCAAAAATATTATCCAAATTTACTTCTGCCCACGTATCTCGATGAAATATTTTCGTTTCCAAGACCTTTTCCTTCTTTCCTGCACTCACCATAAGATTCTTCCCAGTAGCGAAGTTTTCGTTTCATTATAGGACCATTCTATAACCAACCGCTAGAAAGATAAAGTGCTTTTTCACCTTGATCCTCTTTTCCCAGCTAACAGCCTAAATCAAATAATGGGTTAAAAATGTCAACAAGCCGCTTCCCCGCCTATCCTACCCAGAAGAAACCTTCGTAAGGAGACGGGAAACATCAGCTTGTTATGTAATCCTATTTGACTGGATCTTCCCCAACCGAACGGGCGACTTCTATCATCTCTTCCTGTGTCAAATCCTTTGATGCTAGCATGTAATCGACACCTTCAAAAGTCCATGCAATCGTATTTCCCGTCATGGCACCGACAGTATAACCCAAATCAACAGGTTCTCCATTCACATTCGTCGAAACGGAAGTTTGGACTACCTCAGCTTTTTCCTGAACTAATGTAAAACTTTTTGTACCCTCATAGGTCAAAACGACACGTTCTCCCTTTTCCGTCGTAATTTCTTTTTCTTCCGTTAAATTCATATCACCAATATTTTCAGGGTATTTCACTGCAAACCCCTCATTTTGGACTTCTGCCATAACGGGAGCTTCAAGTTGTGCACTTGTCATGTTTTTCTTCATGTCGAATGAATCTTTATCAAAACTCGTATCGAATTTTACTTTTGAGAATTCAACAAGAACCAAAGCGGTCCTATCAGGGTCCATGACTTTTACACTGACTGGGGATAAATCCTTTTTGTTTATAGTAATCTCTTGAAATGGTAACATTTTATTGTTTTGGTAGCGCGTTTTCGTTTCAAAGACATAATGTTTATCCGTTTCTTTATATGTCGCACTTTTATCTTCCGTAATGTCTTTCACCAACGACTCGAACAAATAGGCCTGACTGCTGTTCTCCGGCCACTCGCTTTGAAATTTAAAACTTTTATTCAAAGCAGGCGTCAAAACATATACACCATCATCATTTTTCAAAATCATCTGGCTTTGATCTTTCTCTTCATTTTTCAGATTCACGCGGTAAAAAGAAGGGTCCTTATGCCAAATCTCCACATTATACACTTGAGGTTCCGTCCCCATCTTTAATGTCATCTTCGCGTTAGCTTTATATCCTTTCATTTCACCAAGCTTCTCATTCAATTCACTTACTACATCACTCTGCGATTTTTGGCCGCAAGCAGAAAGAGCAAGCAAGAGCATGATCCCTGCAAAAAGCATTACCATCTTCTTCATCTTTTCAACCCCTTTTTGTCATTTGAACGTAAAAGGGAGAGGAAAAGGCAGGATCCGGACATTGGCTCGACTGATGTCTTAAATTCCTCAGTATTTTAGACAGGACCATTTCTCGATCCGGCTAAAAACTTTTCGAGAGCACCTACTCTGCCATGTACCTTTTACCGGGCCTTGTCTCCCTATAGCACTAAATGTATATGAGACAACCTTAAGGTTTATGACCCGATTGGACAAAACTCCACTCACCCTTCAATTACGACTTGAGCAACCGCATAATCCCTGCTATGGCTAATCGAAAGATGGACACCTTCAGAAAACGGCTTAGAAATCACCGGCTTTCCTTTATCATCCGAGATGATTTCAATATCCAAAAAGGATAAGTGTTTACCGATCCCTGTACCGTTCGCTTTTGAAAAAGCCTCCTTTGCCGCAAAACGCCCAGCAAAATACTCGACCTTCCTTCTTCCATTTAACTTTTCGAAAATCAAGATTTCACTTTCCGTCAATATACGATCCTTTAAACGGGGTTGCCGATTAATCAATGTTTCCATTCTATCCAACTCAGTAATGTCCACGCCTATACCTTTAATCACTTTGACACCTCTTCTATTAATTTAATAAGTTGCATATCATTAGGAGGACTCTTTTACCTGAAAATGATAATATTGTATCTAATTAAAAACGATATATAGGAGGAATTTATGTTTACAAGAACAGAAAGCTTCCGCGAATATGCAAATTCTTATCGAGCTGTAACTGTGCTCATACTCATTATGATGCTTGTATTCGTTCTCGTCCTTTTCCCCGTACTTCCCGGCAATGTACTCTTTTATTATGGCACAGGTGTGAATTTATACATCGCTGATGGACAATGGTGGCGTTTGATCACCCCCATCTTTCTACATAGCACGTTTACACATTTACTGTTTAATGGATTCTCACTTGCCATCTTTGGCCCATTCCTGGAGAAATTACTTGGAGCCTTCAAGTTTTCAATCTTCTTTTTATCGACAGGGATCCTTGCCAATATCGCAACCTTCCTGATTAACCCACTGACATATAACCACGTAGGTGCTAGCGGAGCAATTTTTGGTTTACTCGGATTCTTTCTATATCTTGTACTGTTCAATAAAACCAATTTTACGAACAACGAAAGAAATACAGTATATACATTGACCGGAATTGCCATTATCATGACTTTCATCCAACCGCAGATCAACGTTGTCGGTCATTTGGCTGGAATGGCAACCGGCTTTTTAACAGCTCCATTATTCTTAAGAAAAAAATGGTAGGCCAAACAGCCGACTCTTCCTTTCAATCATTGGGAGTCGACTGCTTTTTTAGGTGAATACCATGATTTAATTATTAGACAATCCTTTTCTTCCACATCAGCAACCATACCGACCCGGGAGGTAATTCCTGATTTAATCGATGCTGTAATGGTGGCTAATTCTTTTCGATTCTGAAACCAGCTTTTTTTATATGTGATTGATTGAATTCTGCTTCTCTGCATGATCAATGTTTGCTTCGAGAAAAAACGGCTGCTCAATAGCAATAAATTCCCTTCTATGCTCCAACCTGAATCTCTATATTGCATGTATGCCCAAAAAATCGCCAACGGTACAAGCAAGAAGGAAAGATAACCCCAAGGTCTGAAAAACCATACCAAGGCACCGATGATCGGGATGAGGTATAGAAACTTTCGAAACACATACCTGGAAAGTGCACGCTTGGGTATTGGTGTCATCTCCGTATCCGTTTCATAAACCGGTAAAATTTCCGGGATTTTCTTCTGTAAATGCTTCTTCCTGATTAAAGGGAACAGCATGATGGAAAGACTTTCTTTATCTTCCATGCTCCCTCCCGCATATTCAATATAAACCGTCGCCAATCCCAATGGCTTTCGAATTAAATTCTCCATGATCCGGATACCTTGAATTTTATGGATAGGGATTGTCAGCCGTCTTTTCTCGAGAAGCCCCCTGGAAATAACGATCTCCTCATCCGTTTTTATCACGGTAAAGGAAGCGTATTTAATTACCATACTTAATGTGGCCAGCACATAAACCGCCAATAAAGCCACAAGGGCAAACAAGGTCAGAATGAAGGTCCCCATTTCAATAAAATCTTCATAATCCTTAAATATTCTCTTAAAAGGTATCATTTCATCGAACTGTGAAATAAAAGCGACTGCCCCGGATAGGAAGACACCTACCGCTCCCGAAGTGGCAGCCATAGCGAATAACTGCGGCAGCGTCTGCTTAAAAACGGAAGATGATTTTGCTGTAATTTCATTATCCGCGACTTCATCTTTATCCCTATCAAATGGGTTATACGCATTTTTTTCCTCACTTATATAAGCATTGATTCGATCCGCATCACTTTTGCTTATGGCTGATAATACGGCATCCGCCTGAGACCCGCCTGCCGTTTCAATATTCAGCTTCACCAGGCTGAATACCCTCTGGATGATGCCCTCTGATATATCTATGCTATGAATCCGGTCAAACTTTATATACCGTTTCTTCCTTACGAATACCCCGGACTCAATTCTGAATTCGCCCTCTTCTATCCGATATGTAAAGCGTAACCATTGCAAGAATGCATTCCCTATAATCAAAAGTATAATAATGGCAATGACCAGCGGTTGTATCCATCCGGGAATTCCTTCATTCTTCCCAGGAATGACGACCACTAATAAAAAAGGGATGACTAACTCCTTAATCGATTTAATGATGTTAAGCAATACAGCTATGGGGTGAAGCCTTTTAGGATCAGACATCTTCTTCCTCCACACTTGCCATTCTCGAAATATAATGCCGCAATTCATCTGCCTCTGCAAGGTCCAAGGCAGGGATAACATGAAGAGTAGCTGCAGTGGAAATTTCAACGGAGGCTAAATCGTATTTTCTTAATAATGGCCCTTGCTTCGTTTCAACATGCTGAACCCTTATCATGGGTATGAGTGTTCTTTTAATGACGAAAATACCACTTTGGATATCAATTTCAGTATTTCTTACTTCGTAACGCCACCTCTTCCATTTAACCGACGGAATCAGAAAGATGGCCAGATAGGATTGGATTATCGAAATTAGGACCAACGCGCCAATCACCCAATATGTCCAATCAAAAATGATTGTAAGCACGAGTACGGCGATGCTTATAATCCAGGTTATTGAACAGCTTATAAGACCACTGATTTTCCATACGGTTAAGGCCTTATTCGATATACGATTTTCAGGTTCCATGTGCTTCTCCTATTCCGGACAGGTAATGCTAATTGAATCATCATCATCCATCCTTGCTTTCATCCATTATACTATATTTAAATACTGGAAATTAACCCCTTTTCAAACAAAGGCTGTGAGCATTCCATCCAAAAACCGCGGATACCTTCATGAAGAGTTGGAGATGCACATAAAAAAATGCCGCTCAAATGAGCGGCATTCCCAATTCAATTAAATCTTATTAGTTTTTTCTCTTTTTTGGCTCGTGCTGCGGTTTCCGTAACCATTCGATTTACGGTTCGTGCTTGGGCGTTTCCCTGATCCGCTGCCGTAATCTTTTCTGCCTGAAGAACTGCGGCCATTGCGCTGTCTGTTGCCAGAAGATCCGCTTCCTCCGCGATTGCGACGCATTGGAGATGGAGATTCTTCCGTTAACTTGATAGGCGTTTGATCCGGTTCTTTTGTCATTGATTTAAGCATGGCTGCAACTAAATCCGCTGCGCTATGTTTTTGCAATAACTCTTCCGCTTGACCAAGATATAAAGTTAAATCCTCATTCTCGATTGTATTAAGGATTTTTTCCGTTACTGCTTTTTGTTGACCTTCCAACGCTTCAGTTAACGTAGGAGTCTTAAGTTTCTCCATACGTTTTTTCGTTGTATGTTCAACTGCATGCAGTTGGCCTCTTTCTCTTGGTGTTACAAACGTAATGGCTATACCATGTTTACCCGCACGTCCTGTACGTCCAATACGGTGAACGTAGCTTTCCGGATCTTGAGGGATATCAAAGTTGTATACGTGAGTAACGCCGGAAATATCAAGTCCACGTGCAGCAACGTCAGTAGCAACGAGCACATCGATGCTACGGTCTTTGAACTTTTTCAATACAGAAAGGCGTTTTGCCTGGCTAAGGTCACCATGAATGCCTTCAGCCATATAACCGCGGATATTCAATGCAGATGCCAATTCATCTACACGGCGTTTCGTACGTCCGAAGACGATCGCAAGATCCGGTGTTTGAATATCGAAAAGGCGTGCAAGTGTATCGAATTTTTCACTTTCTTTTAACTCCAAGTAATATTGTTCGATACGATCCACTGTCATTTCTTTTGCTTTTACACGTACAAGAACTGGTTCTTGCATGAATCTTTCAGCAATTTTACGGATCGGATCAGGCATTGTAGCTGAGAAAAGCAATGTTTGCCTTTCATCAGGAACCGTTGAAAGGATTAATTCAATATCCTCAATGAATCCCATGTTAAGCATTTCATCCGCTTCATCAAGAACTACAGTGTGAACTCCGCCTAATTTAATATTTTTACGTTTGATATGGTCTAAAAGACGACCAGGCGTACCAACGATAATATGTGGTTTTTTCTTTAAAGCACGGATTTGACGGTCGATGTCTTGTCCACCATAAACTGCAAGTACACGAGCACGTTTTCCGTAACCAAGCTTGAAAAGTTCCTCGGAAACTTGAATGGCAAGCTCACGTGTAGGTGCAATGACGATCCCTTGCACGTTTTCGTTATTGATATCGATGTTTTCCATCAATGGAATACCGAATGCTGCTGTTTTACCTGTTCCTGTTTGCGCTTGACCGATTATATCTTTACCTTCAAGTGCTAGAGGTATCGTTTGGGATTGAATCGGGCTCGCTTCCTCAAATCCCATTTTTTCTATTGATTTCATGGACGTTCTATCTAATCCTAATTCGCTAAACAATGTCAATGTTTTCGTACTCCTTTTTATATCGTAAATTTACACGTGCATTCATGGATCATGCACAGATGTTTTAGTTCAAATCCTCATCATCATGACGGATGTTCTTCTTTATCTCTTAATAAAAAGTTTATCATTATCACCTAAAAGTATGTCTGCCTTTTAGTTCAAATGAACTCAATATGATTTTTTAAAAAGGAAATATACCAGTACGGACATTCACTGGCATTTTTAATTTCGCGCACGTGTAAACTTATCATTAACCTACGCTCATCTTTTTAAAAGTACATGTAACCAAAATTAAATTCAATATGGAAAATTAAAAGTAGCATAAACGGTGTTTGACCGTTTTATTCAGGTGAGGGCTGCTGCACCTATTATTCATCAAACTTAAAAAGGCTGGATGAACAAAACTTGACGAGAGCCAAGATTCTTATACAAAACAGGCCCGGTGCGTTGAGGATTTGCAGAAGTGGAAAAGCGCTAAAAATGCGGCTTGATTCCCTAATAGCTACTAAAGCCGCCAAGAGATGCAGCTTTTATATATGACCAGACGCGCGGCCTATTTAATCTAAAATAATCTCAAGAATGAACTCATGAAACATGTAAGAACATACAATTTTGTTGCCTCAACCTGATTAATTTAAATAATCATCAATGATAAGACATTTAAACTCATACTCATATTACCATTTTCAAACTGTTAATGCAATAAAGGATATCGCCCCATTCACAGTTACTAAAACTTTGGATCGTTTCAAGAACGGTGAAATTGGATATCACCACCTGATAAATGTACAACTGATTTATTCAACAGAATTACCTTAGTTACTATAACCTATCATGCGTAAGTGGATTCAGACCGGAAACGACAGTTGGCTTCAGGAATCCAGTTGGGAGGATTTCAGTAACCTATTCCTGTTTTAAAATAACGGTTCGGGATAAACCATTCCAGACCACTTACTATATCCATGTGAATTTTTCACAAAACGAACATCCATTTATATATGATATGAGTTTAAATCAAATAGTTTCAACAAACCTTTTTCAGGAAGGATTAAATCTAATGATAACACCCTTCCACGGTTGCCCCCGTTGGAAGAAAGGGCTTATCATGATTGAATTTCCAGGTACATGGGATCATTCATTTTTCCGAAAATTACATCTTTTTGTCTAAAAATTATAGTAAATAACTCTAAATACAGTATGATTGACCTATCAACAAATCAACGGGGGGTTATATGAACATATTCACAATAGATGTTCCTTTATGTAAGGATTTTGGTCGAATCTTAAAGAAAATGAACAAGAAAGTCACTTTTTTGGAGGATCCACTCAATCAAAGTCATCTATTCGAAGATTCATCGGACTTAATGAAATCATTATTTATTTTGCCTTTACACATATCAAAAGATTCTTGGCAGCAAACTTCTTTATTCGCCTTAGCTGAATCTCACGAAATCCCTATCTTATTCATTTACAAACGCACTTTAGGAATGGATCCCCCTCAGACCTTACCGGAAAAGACCTTTTATGAAACCATGGCAGTCCCTGCCGATTCAGTAGAAGTCCGGATTAAATTAAGGTCACTCAAAAACATCAGCATGCAATTGTTTTCGGCAAAACTGAAGGGGCAGGAGCTTGAAAAGATACACCAAAAATCGGCAAGGAGCCTGCGAATTGCAAAGGGCATTCAACTTTCAAGTTTACCTTTGTCGATAAATAATGAAGATATAGAGATCAAAGGCCTTTTTCAGCCTTCGAGTGACCTTTCTGGGGATTTATTTTACTGGGCGGAGGTTGATGACAGTATATACGGCTTCATCATGATCGATGTATTTGGAAAAGGCATCCACACAGCCCTTATAAACATGTCCATAAGGGCTTTGATGCCCGACCTTATCAAACGGGTAAAAGACCCCATTTACATAACAGAGGAACTGGGCAAACATATTCGGGACCTATTTCAAGGAGTTAATCGGCAAAACAAAAAACATGCTCGTATTACAGCCTTCATCGCATACGTGAATACAAAGGATCGACTCATCGAATATGTGAACTACGGACTTCCTTCAGCCTTTTTGTATTCCCCATGCACCAACCAAATTCTCAATTTAAACGAAGGGGCCACCCCAAGCGGACCGATCCCCGAATTGCCCATAAAAAAAGTAGTCTTTCATTATGAACCAGGAAGCCGATTCATCATCTATACAGATGAACTGTCTAAAACGCCTACACCTTCCGCCATTGACCGATCTGACAATATCGAGAGGGAATTCATTGAAAATGTCCATCTCGATACAAATGACCTTCTTCAGAAGCTATTGGTCTCAAGGATGAGGCATTCAGTGATTAACGATGACATCTGCATTATAGCCGGGACACTGTTTTAAACACAATAAAAAAGGCCGTTTCAAAAAAGAAACGGCCTCAGTTTGTAGACAAAAGGGGTTCGGAATTAAAAAATTCTGAAC
>NZ_JVPL01000129.1:0-14068 GCF_001054655.1 Bacillus sp. 220_BSPC | reverse complement strand
CGAGGGCGGACCGCCCGCGGAAAGCGAGTGCCCTACGTTCCAATCAACGTCTAAATTTGTACAAGGAAAAATACTGTAGCCAAATTCGATTTTCATCTAGTTTGTCTACGTCTGAAATGCCCTTTCATTCCGGGGCATTTTCATGATCCAATTGATTAATTTACGAAAAGATATAACTTCCTATGATATTCCTCAAATGCCTGCTGGTCCTTTTCCGTGTAGTCCATCCACTTCACTTTCTTGCATCTTTCCTCTAATCTCTCATTCAGTTCATCTTCTATTTCATTCATGAAACGGATGATTTCCCCATAGGGCATATTGAAATGACGGGCTGCAAGCCTGGGCGGGGAATGCTTTACCAGCAATCTCATGAATTGATCGACCGTGTCCGCCTTCGATGCAAGATAATCTTCTTCGTTCACGATGAATTCATACACTTGCTTTTTGACGCCAGAAAGTCTGGTTACTTCGTCGCGCAATAAAAACTCCATTAATCTATCGTTCATATGGCTCTACCTCGAATTGGTTTATATTTAAATCCTCTTGGATATGTATAAAAAGTCTATAGTGCCCGATACCTCATTATGACATCGTAATGGCAAGCCATCAAGCAATTCCTCCATCAACACATAAAGCGTAATAATTACGATTTAAGGACCGTTTTAAGTAAAATAACATGCATATGCTTTAAAAGTCAACGATTGTATTGTGTGCATAGTAAGCATTCTTTATTGGCAAAATATGAGCATGAACAAATGGAACAGCTCTTTATTAATTTTGTATAGGCAATGAGAATAATTTTGTTAAAATTTGATATAATAAATGTAATATTTAGTCAATTAGTATCTTTTCCTAGAATTTGCTTTTGCAAAGGGGTAGAATGAAGCTAATGACATCTTATTTTTTCTAATGTTTCCGAGGAGTTATAGGGTGGGTATAGCAAGTACATAGTGACAGCTGGAATGCTGTCCGACATATCGGTTGTTTTCATTTGTTCAAAATAACAATGAAAAGAATAAGGAGTGATTTTTTGAAACCTTCAACAAATCGCATGTTAACCCGTATTAAATCCGTTTATATGTTCATTAGCAATAACGGTACGGTTTCTACTCAAGAGCTTGTAGAAGAATTTGGCATCACTCCTCGAACTGTGCAGCGCGATTTAAATGTCTTAGCATACAATGACCTTGTTCAAAGCCCAAGCCGAGGCCTTTGGACGACAACAAGTAAAAAGGTGAAGATGTCATCGTAAAAAGAACGACCACCCGAACAAGATCGATATGTAAAATACTTTGAGGCGGACAATATTGTCCGCCTCATTTTTTGTGTCCAGCCATCATTCAGCCGGTTGGCCCGCCTTTAACTGTTCAAGCTCCTCCGCCGTCAACTCACGGTATTCACCAAGCTCGAGTTCCTCATCAAGCTGTAAACTCCCCATGGAAAGACGCTTTAGGTAGACGACACGTTTGCCAACGGCCTCAAACATCCGCTTCACCTGATGGAACTTTCCTTCCATGATCGTCAGCTCGATATCCGATGTCAGGCCTGATTTTAGAATGTTCAATTCACCTGGTTTTGTTTCGTATCCATCATCCAAGGTCACCCCGTTGCGGAATGCCTCGATATCCCGTTCCGTCACTTCGCCTTCAATGACCGCAAAATATGTTTTAGGGACATGTTTCTTTGGGGAAAGCAGTTGGTGGGCAAGCTTTCCGTCATTCGTGATCAGCAATAAACCTTCTGTGTCCTTATCAAGACGGCCTACAGGAAATGGCTCGAATACCGAATCTTCCGGCTCCAAGATGTCGATGACCGTTTCTTGGTAGTTATCTTCCGTTGCCGACAATACGCCCGGCGGTTTATTCATCATTAAATAAATGAATTCCCTGTATTCAACCCGTTCACCATGAACCGTCACGTTTTCCGCATCAGGGTCCACTTGTTCCTTCGGATCCTTAATCAGCCTTTCATTAACCTTGACGGCGCCGGATTTCAGGAGCTTTTTCACTTCTTTCCTGCTTCCATAACCAATATTGGATAAAATCTTATCTATTCTCATCGTTTCCTCCTAAAGCCTTTTTCAGTAAAAAGCCTTGCCCACTTTAATGACAGGCAAGACCAATATATTTTAATCGGGGATTCACCATTCAATACCCTTTTTTTTACACATCAAACTTCCAGCTTACAATCCCAATTTAGCTTTTAACCGATCGATCCGGGCACCGAACAAACGATGGGCAAGTTTGCTTTTCAAGGAAAGGGCCGCATAAACGAGCGCTCCAAAAATTGCACAAACGGCCACGATCAAAATCGCCTGGAAGCGCCCTTCCGTTGTAAGCCATAGCGATAATAAACTGTTCATGCCCCAGGCAGCCAGTCCCATTATTATTGAAAAAACTGTGATCAAAACAGATCTTCTGATGGTAAGGCTGTAACGATATCCAGTAAAGTAGGTAATGACATACAAATTCAGCAGCACGGCAGCCAAGTAGCCGAATGCCGTAGCATAAACGGATCCTTCCGTTTCAAACAACTTGATCAACGGGATATTCAAGCTCAATTTGATTAAAAAGCCCACAAGCAGGCTGAGCACTGTATATTTTTGCTGATTGATCCCTTGTAATACAGCGGCCGAAACGGAAAAAAGTGCAAACAAGATGGACACGGGCGCATATGCCTTCAGGACACTGATTCCAAGTGGATCATGGCTGTAAAAGGCACTATAGATCGGATCGGCCAGCACAGACATGCCAACGACTGCTGGAATCGTAATGAACAACAAAATTTGAAAGGCTTGGTTCAGCTGGCGGTTGAACTCGTTTGAATCTTCGCTTACATATGCCTTCGTCACCGAAGGAAGAAGCGCCATTGAAAACCCGGTTGCAAGCGTCATCGGAATCAAGACAAGCTTCTGGGCATACACATTCAACACCCCTAGTGCATCCTCAGCAACATGCTGCAGCCCGATCGACGACATCGCCTTATTGAAAGACAATAAGTCAGCCAACTGAAACATCGGCATCGCGATTCCGACGAATATGAAAGGAATCGACGAAAGGAATATTTCTTTATAAATCTCCTTCAGGGAAATTTCCATCGTTCCCCTGTCTTTCTTCATCAAGCTGTCCAAATATGGTTTTTGTTTTTTCCAGTACCAAAATAACACCACTAAACCGCCGACAGCCCCGACCGTCGCCGCGAAGGTAGCTATTTGGATGGCTCTCACTAACTCTCCGTCAAGGACATTCAAAACAACATACACACCGGCCAGAAGGAACACGATGCGGACAATTTGTTCGACAACCTGGGAAATGGCCGTTGGTTCCATCGCTTCATGCCCTTGAAAGAAGCCGCGGATGATGCTCATGAACGGTACAAAAATCAAGGCGAAGCTGACTGCCCGAATGATCTCCGTGACATCCGCAGCATCTTCCGGCTTGACCCCAAAGACTCCAGTAAACAGCGGGGCCATCGTATAGAGAATCAAAAAAGCGAGAAAACCGGTGATTACCATTAATTTCAGGCTCGATTTAAATAACTTCTCACCGACTGCGTATTCCTCGAGCGCATTATACTTCGAGATGAATTTAGATACTGCAAGCGGCATGCCGGCCGTTGCAAAGCTAATGAAAATGGTATATGGAACGTACCCATATTGATAGAGGGTAGCCCCTTTATTCCCAACCATATGTTCAAATGGGATGACATAAAATAAACCAAGAACCTTGGAAATGATCGCTCCCAGCGTTAATATAAAAGCCCCTTTTAAAAACTTAGATGACATCTAATCCCTTCCTGCCTCTGTCAGTTACGTTTCACACGCTCTTTATCTTATCATATTAAAGTATTTTTTCTATAGAAAACTACATTCAAGTTTATCGTTTTCGAAGATAATACACAAACAAATAATTCCTTTTTTTCTACATTCGCAATCTGACGGGCTCTTGCTATATAATGAAGGGACTGAAAATGATAAAGTGGTGATCAATTTGAAATATGATGTAGTGGTAATTGGCGGCGGTCCTTCCGGATTGATGGCAGCAATAGCGGCCGGGGAAAAAGGTGCCCATGTATTGTTAGTGGATAAAGGCGAGAAGCTTGGAAGGAAACTTGCAATCTCGGGCGGCGGACGCTGCAATGTGACGAACAGGCTCTCAATCGATGAAATCATTCAGCATATCCCTGGAAACGGGCGATTTCTATACAGTGCTTTCTCAGAGTTCAATAATGAGGACATTATTCAATTCTTTGAAAAATTGGGCGTGGCTCTAAAAGAAGAGGACCATGGCCGGATGTTCCCTGTCAACGATAAAGCGCAAAGTGTCGTGGATGCCCTTCTGACGCGCCTGTCGAATTTAAAAGTAACGATCTACAAGAACTCTCCAGTTGCGGAAGTTCTCTATGAACATGGAAAAACCAGCGGTGTCCGGTTAAAAGATGGCCAGACCATTGACACGGAAGCAGTCGTGATTGCAGTCGGCGGGAAATCAGTTCCCCACACCGGTTCAACCGGAGACGGCTACGCATGGGCTAAAAAGGCGGGGCATACGATTACCGAATTGTTCCCGACTGAAGTTCCCGTACTTAGCCATGAAACATTCATTAAAGATCGAACACTTCAAGGTCTCGCACTTCGCGATGTTTCATTGAGTGTCCTTAACCCAAAGGGCAAGGCCCTGATCACACATAGAATGGATATGCTCTTCACCCATTTTGGCGTCTCCGGTCCAGCTGTTCTAAGATGCAGCCAATTTGTCGTGAAAGCGATGAAAAAATGGAACCTGTCGGAAGTGACCATGAAACTTGATGCCCTGCCGGACCGAAACAAGGAAGAGGTTTTTCAAGACATCATGAAGGAAATAAAAGCCGAACCGAAAAAAGCCATTAAAAACACCTTAAAAGGTTTAGTTCCTGAGCGATACCTTCACTTCCTGCTTGAGCGAAGCGGCATCGACCTTCAAGAACAAGGGGCGACGATATCAAATGAAAAAATCCGCCGCTTTGCAGAATTATGCAAGGACTTCCAATTCGGGGTGCACGGCACCCAGCCGCTAGAAAAAGCCTTCGTAACAGGCGGCGGCGTATCCGTCAAAGAAATACACCCAAAGGAAATGGCATCCAAACTAATGGACGGACTGTATTTCTGCGGTGAAATTCTGGATATACACGGATACACAGGCGGTTACAATATCACATCTGCATTAGTAACCGGCAGACTCGCCGGCATGAATGCTGCCATGTCTGCCCGTTCATAATCCGTAAAAGAGGCTGATCCGCTTGGACCAGCCTCTTTTACTGCGATTTCGTAAGCCTATACATCGTGTTCATTAGGCTTTGATTCTGGTGTAGGTACTCTTGTTTGGGCCTTCACTGTACTTTTCGACCGAACCCGCGCCCGCCTCTACTATCCGGCTATGCGTTTAAAATATTTCTGGATGATGGCGATATGCTTCGAGGTCAATGGTATTCCGGCCCGTGAACATGATGCCTTCACTCTCGAGCATCGCCTTCTGGTGTTCTGCAGCGCCCTCCGCTTTTATCCCGATTTCACCTTTGGCATTGATCACCCGGTGCCAAGGAAGGTCATGTTTTTTGCTGCTAGAATGAAGGATCCTTACGACCTGCCTTGCACCGCGCGGACTTCCGGCGAGCTGTCCTATTTGACCATATGTCATCACTTTACCGGAGGGGATTCGTTGTATGATATGAATGACGCGTTCAGTAAAACTTTCCAAATAACTCGCCCCTTTTATTCTATCCGTTTGCTAAAATCGTGATTTCTTCATCGGTAATCAGGATCCCGTGATGCTTGATCAAGTTTGTTTTAAGCTCGACAGGCACTCTGCAATCATCGTATGCACATACAGAAATCAGTCCTCTTTCCTTGATCAATTTGTCGATCCCTTTTTCATATTCGCCTATCGCAAAGCTGACTTGATCGTCATGGCCCCATTCAACATGGCCCCAAGTCCGAACGTGCTGATTGCGTTTAGTGTATATCTCGATATTTTCCAAGAAATAATGAACCATCGTCGAAGGGTGGAAGTCTCCATGAAAACAATAAAAATCAAAATTATTCATAAGATGCACTTGCTCCAATTGCTCCTCATTTAAATGAAGCTGCAATTTCTTGTACACGAAAGGAAAGATACGGTCGTTTTCGACGACCAGGATATGGTCTCCTTGTTGAACACCGGTAATGATGAAAGTTGCCTCATTTTCAATGTATGACTCCAAATCATTAAAACAGTATAAAATATGGCCACCATCCGATTGCTGTAGATTTTCTATTAGTTGTTTCATATTGTTATTCAAATGGATCTCTCCTTTAAATACACCAGTCCGCTCTATGTATTATGTATAACTTTACCCATTATCTCCGTGTTTGTAAAATTCATAGAAGAATATAATCAGTTTTTCCTAATGTCATGTTAAGATCTGGAATTTAGTTGAGTCGAATTGTGGCTGCTTTCAGTCCACTCTTAAAAAGACCTAGGCAGCCCAATCCGGCAGACTCCGTACTTCATGCATTTTCCCTTTTGATGTTCACCCTTAAATCACGGGATAATACGGCACATAGCGAGGGTTATAATAATATGGCGGTCTTGGTCCAATAAGCGGCAATTCAAAGGTATTTGGGTTGGAGTCATATAACAACTCCACTTTTTCATCAGATTGTTCGACCAATAACCACTTCACTTCTTCGCTATAATAATATGGCATATAGAGGCCTCCAAAAACTTTTTTCTACCCTTCAGCATATTCGAGCCGCACGGCAACGAGCCCGTCCCGATACATGTTCTTCATGCACGGCATATGCCTGATCATCATAAAGTAATCCGACTAAATTCTTTTTTAGGAGGACCCCTCATGGCTGAAGATAATAAAAAGAAATCATCCGGTAGCTATCCCATGCATCCGAATTATGGGAAGATCACCCGTTATCAAGACGTACCCATCACGGTTCCGGAGCAACGCCAATTTCGCCAACCCGGTGTAGAAAAATTAATGGTGCCCAGGCCCATCATCGAAAATCCCAATTATAGGGGCAGCGGGAAATTAACAGGTAAAGTCGCATTGATAACTGGCGGAGACAGCGGGATTGGCGCTGCGGCTGCCATCGCTTTTGCTAAAGAAGGGGCAGATGTTTCCATCGCTTATTTGGATGAACATGAGGATGCCAATCGGACTAAAACGAGAATTGAAGAGCTTGGGCAACGTTGCTTACTGCTGCCTGGGGACTTAAGGGATAAGCAGCAATGCATCAATATCGTGGAAGACACCATCGAAACATTTGGAAAGCTCGATATACTTTGTAACCACGTAGGCATTCAATTTCAGCAATTAAGCTTGCTTGATATTACGGATGAGCAATTCGATGATACCTTCAAAGTGAATATCTATTCCCACTTCTACACGACGCGTGCTGCCCTTCCCCATTTAAAAGCTGGGTCCTCCATCATTAATACATCTTCTGTCGTGACGTTCAATGGGAATAAGCAATTAATAGATTATACGGCGACTAAAGGGGCCAACATTGGTTTTACCCGTGCCTTGGCAAACAGTCTTGTCGATCAAGGCATCCGGGTGAACGCCATTGCGCCCGGAAGGTTTTGGACACCCCTCATCCCGGCAAGTTTCTCGGCAGACGAAGTGACACAAGTCGATAATCCGATGGAGCGTCAAGGCCAGCCATTTGAACTGGCTCCCACCTTTGTCTATCTCGCCTCTGATGATTCCCGTTTTGTGACAGGACAAACACTTCATGTCAACGGCGGGGAAGCGACATCGTCCTAATTTCCACAACGAACATGCCCCCTTCCGAGGAAGTCAGACGGAAAAAAGACTACCTTTGATTGCCCGTCAGCAAGCAATAGGTAGTCTATTATTGATTATCGGGCCAGCCGGCCTTTATTTTTTTTTATAGATGATCATCGCACTGAAACAGTAGATCTGTTCCTCTTCCTCTTCACCTGTAGTGGCGACATTGTATTTGATATCGACAATTTGATTATCACGAATGTCTTCCAGGAAAAAGTTCATTTCATCCTCTAGGTCCTTTTCATGCTCATAATCAAATAATTTCACTTGTATCATCGGCTCTCCCCGCCCTTTTACTATAATGATAGTTATTGTGCAGGATGCCCTTTTCACTTGATTTTTATACTTGATTTGTTTGTAAAGCGGATAATATTTTAACCACTTCATCCCCGACTTCCTCTGTAGAAGCTGCCCCGCCCATATCAGGAGTCAGCATCTTTTTATCGACCATCGCCTGTTCAATCACGTCCAACACTTTTGCACCCCAAACCTCATGTCCAAAGAAATCGAGAATCTGACTGGCGGACCATATGGCCGCAAGTGGATTGGCGATGCCTTGATGTGCTATATCCGGGGCTGAACCATGAATCGGTTCGAACATCGAAGGATAAATCCGTTCCGGGTTTAAATTGGCACCGGCCGCCAGTCCCATCCCGCCTGCAATGGCAGCACCTAAATCCGTTATGATGTCACCGAACAAATTGGAGGTGACAACGATTTGAAACCGTTCGGGCTGTTTGACAAAATACATGCTTGCCGCATCGACCAGATAGGAATTCGTTTCTACTTCCGGATACTCCTGTCCAATCTCTTCAAATACCTGATCCCAAAAAACCATTGAATAATTCAATGCGTTCGCCTTGCTTATGCTCGTTAGCGTCCTTCCCGTCTTGCGCGCCAGTTCATAAGCATAACGGATGATCCTCTCGGTTCCCTTTCGTGAAAAGACCCCCGTCTGCAGGACGACTTCTTCCGGCTTGCCTTTAAAAAGCCAATCACCGGCACCGGAATATTCCCCTTCACTGTTTTCACGGATGACAACCATATCGATTTGGTCACGAGTCACGTCTTTTAATGGACAGGGTGCACCTTGAAGCAATTTAACGGGTCGAACATTCACATATTGGTCAAATCCCTTTCTGATCTTCAGCAGAAGTTCACGTAAGGAAATATGGTCCGGGACACCAGGATAACCGACAGCCCCCAGATACACGGCGTCAAACTTCATCAGTTGTTCCAGTCCATCGTCGGGCAGCATTTTGCCGTGCTCAAGGTAATATTCACAGCCCCATGGAAAATAGGTGAACTGGAAAGAAAAATCACCGGCAATGGCCGCCACTTCTTTAAGGACCTTTACACCTTCATTAATCACTTCAGGGCCAATCCCGTCACCCGCAATGACCGCTATTTTATGAACATTCATTCTTCAACTCTCCTTTTTCTATATTTTCTGACTTCGGCACCCTAATTTTAACATATAAAGTTTGAATCCCCGTAAGTAAGGTTCATATAGAAAAAAGAGTCCTTTCATGATGAAAGGACTCTTTGTTTTCACACCTTCAAATATGCACGTCTTTCCGCATATTCACGGCATTGTGAACAAACCATGATCTTTTTTCTTTCTTCATTCAAATAAGCCGTCACATTCTTGGATTTACGCTTACAAAAGTAACAGGTCTTTTTGAAGAACTTCACTTAACGATGACTTCGCCGTCCCATTCAAGCATTCCGCCAACCATGTTTGCCACTTTATATCCATGTTCCTGAAGATAATGGCATACATTTTCACTGCGGCGTCCTGAACGGCAGATAAAGATATATTCTTTTTCTTTATCAAAATAGTCAAGGTTCGCCGGGATATCATTCATGCGAATATGTTTCGCGCCTTCGATCATTCCCTCTTGCACTTCTTCGTCTTCACGAACATCGACAAGCTCCATCGCTTCTCCTGCCTCAAGCTTAGCTTCCACTTCTTCCGTTGTAATGATTTTGATTTCTTCCATGATTAGCACCTCGAATTATCGTTTGATTTATCTTTTTCATTATAGCAAAATTTCCAGTCAAACATCACGTAATGGATTCGCGTATGCAAATCCCCTCATGCACTGAATGGAAAAACGCCAGCGAATATAATATTCGCCGGCGTTTTAAAAATCCGTATCAATGCTTGAATCCCAGTTGATATTGTTTAGGGATCTCCGTTTTTATATTCAAAGCTTTAGATGCTTCAAGTGCCCAATAAGGGTTTCGCAGCATTCCTCTGCCGATGGCAACCAAATCCGCTTCTTCATTACCAATGATTGAATTTGCAAGAATCGGATCATCTAATCGACCTACAGCAATCACCGGAATATCCAAAGCCTTTTTGATTTCCCTGGCCAACGGAGTTTGATAGCTGGCATGGGTACCAGGTCTTCCGTCTGCTCCAATCGGGCCTTCTCCTCCAGAGCTTACATGGAACATATCGACGCCTGCTTCTTTAAAGACTTGTGAAAATGCAATGCTTTCTTCAATACCATATCCGCCTTCAACGTATTCTTTTGCAGAAATGCGCATGATTAAAGGCATGTCGGCAGGCATTTCGCTTTTCACTGCTTTAATGACTTCCACTCCGAATTTAGTCAGGTCTCTTCCATATTCGTCATCACGTTTATTCGTAAGCGGTGATGTGAATTGGTGGATTAAATACCCGTGTGCACCATGTAATTCGATTACGTCAAATCCTGCTTGAACTGCCCTTCTGGCCGATGCCCGGAATTTATCGACCATTTCCTTCACTTCTTCCGTTTCTAAAGCTCTTGGTGTTTTGTACGTTTCATCAAACGCAATGGCTGAGGGTGCCACCGGCGGTTCCGCATCCTCCGCTTTACGGCCTGCATGGGCAATTTGTATCCCGATTTTTGCACCGTATTGATGAACTTCCTTAACGATGTTGGAGAAAGCCCCAATTTGATCGTCGGACCATAATCCAAGATCGCGATTCGAAATGCGCCCATCAGGCTCCACATCGGTCATTTCCACTATAATTAACCCCGTGCCGCCAACTGCCCTGCTTACATAATGCTGCTGGTGCCAGTTCGTTGGTATACCATCTTCCGCTTCGACGGAGTATTGGCACATCGGCGGCATGACGATCCTATTTTTAAGTTCAAGTTCTTTTATGCGATAAGGTGAAAATAAATCATTCATCATTCTTCATCTCCTTTTTTATATAATGCATGCACATGCATTTATATCATCCCAGTAATACGGTGTCAACTAATCAGATTCCCGAAGCTGTCATTGTAAATTCCGATGCGAAATCCATAAAAAAAGAGAAAGACGGATATCCCGTCCCCCTCCTTCATACTTAATTAAAAGTCGAAATTATCAGGATCTGGACCAACACGGTGATTCTGATTCAATCCATCAATTTGGTTCATTTCCTCTTCGGTCAATTCGAAATCGAATACAGTTGAGTTTTCGACAATACGATGTTCTTTAGTTGATTTCGGAATCGTTACAATCCCATTTTGTAAATCCCAGCGTAAAATGACTTGTGCAACAGATTTGCCATGCTTGGTTGCAATAGCTTGTAAAACCTCATTATCAAGAAGTTCACCTTGCATCAAAGGAGACCATGCTTCAAGTTGTATTCCTTGTTCCTTACAGAATGCCTGAACTTCTTTTTGAGTTAAACGCGGATGGCATTCCACTTGATTGACCATCGGCTTCACTTCTGCATCTTCCATTAAATCTTTTAGGTGGTGAATCTGGAAATTGCTCACACCGATCGCTTTCACTTTACCTTCTTTATATAGAGTTTCCAGCGCTCTCCAAGCTTCTTTATATTTTCCTTCCACTGGCCAATGGATAAGATATAAATCCAGGTACTCCAGACCAAGTTTCTGTAAGCTTTTTTCGTAAGCTGCAATTGTCGATTCATAGCCTAAATCGGCATTCCAGACTTTGGATGTTACGAATAAGTCTTCCCTCGAGATTCCAGCTTCTTTTAAGCCTTCACGGATCCCTTGTCCAACCCCTTCTTCATTTTCATAAATGGCAGCCGTATCGATGCTGCGATAACCATGTTTAATGGCCACTTTAACTGCATTTACCAGCTCCGGTCCTTCTTCCACCTTAAATACGCCCAATCCGAACCAAGGCATTTTGACGCCGTTATGCAATGTAGTTGTATCTTGTAAGTTTTTTACCATAATACTCTACCTCCAAATGATTGTTTTTATAGATTGTAATGCGCTTTTAGTATCAGTATCATTACATCCCTTCAAGGAACCTTCCATCATTCACTGAAGGGATGCAATGATACTTTTCATTGATACCCTATACGCATAGCACGCTTTTTCTAAGATGCATCACTTTTTTTAATCCTATGCTATTTTGTCCGTTCCCTTGGTACGGTCTTTACTTTCCAGGGCCCGGCTCCATCCTGTTAAAATCACTGCTGCAAACACCATGACCCCACCTATCCACGCTGTATGGATCAATCCGATCGAATCCGTTATCACCCCTCCTAAGTAGGCACCAATGGCGATACCCGCATTGAAGGCGGCAATATTGATGGCTGACGCCACGTCCACTGCACTCGGCACGAAACGCTCCGCTAACATGACGACATACACTTGAAGCCCCGGAACATTCATGAATGCAAACAATCCCATTAAAATGATCGTAATTAAACCAGCCACCTTGAACGGTGCCGTGAAAGTCAACACCACAAGAACAATGGCCTGAATAAGAAACATATAGAATAGGGCATTAATAGGATTGCGATTGGCGAATTTCCCGCCAAGGGTATTTCCTATCGCTATGGCTACTCCATATATTAACAAAATCAAGGCTACAGTTCCTTCTTTAAACCCTGTCACTTCCTGAAGTAAAGGCGACAGGTACGTAAAGACAACGAATGTACCTCCATACCCTAACGCCGTAATGATGAATACTAGCAGCAAACGCCCATTCGTCACCAATTTGATTTGGTCACGGAAAGTGGTCCGTGCCGCTTTTCTTAAATCCGATGGGACTAGGATGCCGTTTCCAATGAAAGCGATCAAGCCGATTGCCACTATGATGATGAAAGCGAATCTCCAGCCGAATTGCTGACCGATGAAGGTTCCAAAAGGAACTCCGGTCACCGTTGCCACCGTCAGACCTGTAAACATGATGGCGATGGCACTCGCCCTGCGGTTTTCAGGGACCAAATCAGCGGCAATCGTAGCGCCGATTGACATGAAGATACCATGTGCAAGCGCTGAAATGACACGTGCGATCAATAATACACCGACCGTGGTCGCAGAAGCCGCTAATGCATTTCCGATAATGAACACGACCATTATCCAAAGCAATAAAGTCTTTCGCGACATATTCGATGTCAGTGATGTCAGGATAGGTGCCCCGAACATGACCCCCAAAGCGTATAAGGACACCGTCAGTCCCGCCGTCGTCACTGTAATGTGTAAATCTTTAGAAATGAGTGGTAATAATCCCACGCTGATGAACTCAGTTGTTCCAATCGCAAAGGCACTGATCGCTAAAGCCAGCAATGCCCATGTACTTCTATTTTTATTTGAAATCATATCCTCTTCTCCTTCTTGTCGTTTTGTACTATCATTGAAATTGCCTGAGCAACTTTTTTTATAAATGGTACAGTGGAATTCGGTGTGCAAATGTTATTATGAGATATAATACAAATAAAAAACAGTACGTACTTTAAAGTGATATAGGAACCTTTTAGTACCTATAATGTAAGGAGAGTATGCAAATCATGCAAAAAAAGAAATACAATATATCCGTTGAAGCGACACTTGAAGTAATGGGCGGAAAATGGAAATGCGTTATCCTCTGCCATCTTACCCACGGGAAAAAGCGGACTAGTGAATTGAAGCGCCTTATGCCGAACATCACCCAAAAAATGTTGACCCAACAGTTGAGGGAGTTGGAAAAGGACGAAGTCATCAACCGGATCGTTTACAACCAGGTCCCCCCAAAAGTGGAATATGAATTAAGTGAGTATGGACAAAGCCTGGAAAGTATTCTTTCCGCACTATGTACATGGGGGGAAAACCACATAACAAGGGTGTATGGTGATAAGTTTTCCGTTCTCGAGGAAAGTGTCTTGAATGATCAATTAAAGTAATCCCAAATGAAAAAGATTAGCGCAATGGCTAATCTTTTTTTGTTTATAAAGACTTAACTAATGGCTCTTTTCGTAAAGATTGTTGTTTTTAAAACGAAACTATTTAAGGTT
>NZ_JVPL01000128.1:0-6055 GCF_001054655.1 Bacillus sp. 220_BSPC | reverse complement strand
ATATTGAAACAGGAATGTTATGCCTCGTCACTGACTTGGACAACAGGATTGCTTCTGCAAACACCCACTTTGAGGAGTGGTGGTTTAAAACTTTCTTACTTGAATACGGCAATTGCGGCTTACTACTTTTATAATTAGAAACCAGTCCGATAAGGGACTGGTTTTTTGTCGTTTTACGGTTTGGATCGTTGAAAATCGGATAAAAAGGATGTTATCAGAAATCGTAAATACCCAGTAATTAACCTGGTTATGTGAAGGCTTCACGAATTATGAATAATTTGTGAAAGTTTTTATTGAAATATCAGATAATTAGCATTTATAATAACAATTAGATAACTCGGTTCACTATTTATATAAAATATACGAGTCGAATATTTTTTGAGTGATTACGTAAGCGCTATCATTTGGATGGAATTAATGCAGTCACCTAGAGAGGAGAAAAATTTTATGGCTAAAGTTAATACGACCGAGGTAATTAGCAACAGTAAATTTAACCGCTTTCATTTTGGATTGCTGGCATGGTGTTTTATCATTATCCTTTTTGACGGCTATGACCTTGTCGTATACGGGACAGTCGTCCCGTTATTGACGGAGGAATGGAACCTTACTTCCGTGGAAGCGGGGGCTATGGGCAGCTACGGTCTATTTGGAATGTTGTTCGGGGCCATCTTCTTTGGTACATTAGCAGATCGGATTGGCAGGAAAAACGTAATCGCGATTACACTTATTTTATTTAGTTTATTTACGCTTTTATGTGGATTTGCGGATACGCCTACGATGTTTTCGACTTTCCGATTTCTTGCGGGATTAGGGCTTGGGGGCATCATGCCGAACGTCATTGCCTTATTGACGGATTATGCACCGAAAACGATACGGAGCATGGTCGTTTCAATCGTTTTGTGCGGTTACTCATTCGGAGGGATGCTTGCGCCGATACTGGGCATCCTGGTTATGCCGACACTAGGTTGGGAATCAATATTCTGGTTTGCCGGAATGCCATTGTTATTTTTACCCTTCATGATGAAACGTTTACCAGAGGCTTCGACCCATCTGATCAGAATTAACAAAAAGGAAGAACTAATCAGAATATTATCCAAGGTAAGTCCGGAAAGTAAATTCGACATCAAGGACGAACTTGTGGAAGTGAAAAAAACAGAAGCCAATATGCCGATTGTTGGTTTGTTTAAGGATTCCCGTGCTCTTAGCACATTGATGTTCTGGATCGCCTTTTTCATGTGCTTATTGATGGTATATGGATTGAATACATGGCTTCCAAAGCTAATGATCGAGGCAGGGTATGCGCTGAATTCAAGCTTAGGTTTCTTGATCGTCCTTCAAGGCGGCGCTATCGTGGGCACGCTTATCATCGCTAAACTTTGTGATCGTTATGGTTCCAAGAAAATGCTTGTGCCGATGTATGCGCTTGGGGCTGTAAGTTTGACACTATTGGGAATGGGCGGAAGCTCATTTGTGATTTACACATTGGTAGCGATTGCAGGAGCCTGTACCATTGGTGCCCAAAACCTTGTACAAGCCTATGTTTCCCAGTACTATCCACCAAATATTAGATCGACTGCACTAGGGGTGGCTTCTGGTATCGGAAGGATTGGCGGTATGCTCGGGCCCATACTCGGCGGATTTTTATTATCCATCTCGCTACCCATCCAATTGAATTTCATCGCCTTCGCCATTCCGGGTCTCATTGCTGCGGTTGCCTTATCATTCGTTCCAGTGAAAATGGCTTATTATAAACAGGATCATTCGGAACCAACGGAAGAAATGGTCGTAGAATCCAATAAAATGAACGTCTTGTGAACTACATGCATGAAATGCAGTGCTGGGATACCCTCGCTGTCATTTCATGCCTATTTGTTTTATTGGCCTTTTTTGGCCATAGTAATGAAATGGCGAATAGACCAGAAATAGCGTAAAGGTTTTCCAGAAATTGTTTGGCGTGACCTACTTTTGAAAAAAAGTTGCTTAAATGTTCATAATTTCGCAATATGAGTCACTCTTACTATAAAGAATAAATGTTAGAATGAAGGTACGGATAATTAATTCTCCCTTAAAGTGGAGCGAACTAGAAATTAATCTCATCTTTTGTGAGGAGTCAATACTTTGAAAATTTTAAAACATGTAATTTTTTGGTTATGCATTATAGGGACATTATTCTCTATGATTTACTTCTTTATAGCGGACATTCCGTTATATGTTAAATTGTTAGGCGGAGCCATCATCCTTTATCTTGGTTATGATTTAATAACAGAATCAAGGAAAAGAAAGCGTAAAGAAGCCTTGGAAGCTTAATCCTTATACACAAAAAAAGCCCTCTTTGATAAGAGGGTTTTTTTGTTGATTAATATGGCTAATCAAACTTTGATTATTGACAATATTCTAAAAAATAGGTTAATATATAGTGAACTTAGTTCTATATATGTATAATTTGTATTTTAACTAAAAGCAGAAAGAGGGGAAGGAAATGCGCACAATCCAAGTGTCTGAAATGATTGATGAACAAAAATTTAACCGTTTTCATTTACAGATTTTATTATGTTGTATCTTTATCATCATCTGTGACGGGTATGATATGTTCATGCTTGGGACGATTCTCCATCTTTGATGGCGGAGTGGAGGATAACTGCTGTAGAGGCGGGGTTATTCAGCAGCTATGCATTGTTTGGAATGATGATAGGAGCGTTGGTCTTTGGACCGCTGGCGGATAAATTCGGCAGAAAGAAAGTCATTTTGATTTGTACGGTCATTTTTTCCGTATTTACCTTTACTTCAGGTTTTGCCGATGATCCAACTTCTTTTGGAATCCAACGTTTTATTGCAGGATTAGGCTTGGGAGGAGTCATGCCGAACCTAATTGCAATCATTACTGAATATTCTCCTAAAAAACTTAGAAGTACCCTGGTTGCGATCATGTTCAGCGGACACGCACTAGGGGGAGTTGTCGCTTCATTGGGGGCGATGTACCTAATTCCGAACTTTGGTTGGCGGGCAGTGGTTTGGCTTGGTGCACTCCCGTTGATCTTCATGCCCATACTATATAAATTGCTGCCTGAGTCAATAATTTATTTCATGACAAAAAACAAGAAAAGCAAATTGGTGAGCGTTCTGAATCAAGTGAAGGCAGACGGGCAATACACCATTAATGATAATTTTGTCCTTCAGGAGCAACTCAAAAGTGAAATGAAAGGGTTTCCAGTTAAGCAGTTGTTCAAAAATGGCAGGACTTTGAGCACCCTCATGTTCTGGACTGCATTTTTCATGTGTTTGTTCGTAATGTATGGTTTGAGTACATGGCTGCCAAAAATCATGGGAGGGGCAGGATATGAATTAGGTTCAAGCCTGACATTCTTAGTCGTATTGAACCTTGGAGCAGTTTTTGGGGCGATCGTTGGAGAGAAGCTTGCAGATAGATATGGTTCCAAGAGGATTCTGGTTACTTTCCTGGTCATAGGATTCATTACCCTCACGATGCTGAGCTTCAAGCCAAGCATGGTCATGCTGTATATACTGATTGCCATTGCAGGAGGTACGACAACAGGTACACAAATCGTAACGAATGCATATGTATCCCAGTATTATCCGAATGAAATCCGTTCTACAGGTGTCGGCTGGGCATTGGGTATCGGCAGAATTGGCGGAATACTCGCTCCTACTTTCTGTGGGGTCCTGCTTGATATGAAGTTGTCATTGCAAGTCAATTTTTTAGCTTTTGCCATACCATGCATAATTGCAGCAATGGCGATTTGGTTCATACAGGATAACTTCAGCAATTTGACGGCAAACAGGCAGGAAAAGAAATTGATATGATGTACACCCAAGCTGGATCACTGTATGGAAATAATCTAATGAAAATCAGTCAAAACAACATTTGGAGGTATGGTAAAAAAACCAAAGGGCCTTGTGCCCTTTAATTTTTTCACTGTCTAGGGCCCCATAAAATAACTGAAACCCCGACTAAACAGATTGCAGCTCCAATCCAATCATATAAATCAGGGGTTTTCTTATCGATGCCCCATCCCCATAAAACAGAAAGAACTATGAAAACCCCGCCATATGCAGCATATACACGGCCAAAGGTAGGTAAGGTTTGAAATGTTGCAATGATGCCGTATAACACCAACCCGAAACCTCCGGCTAAGCCTAGATAAATGGATTTACCTTCTCTTAACCAAAGCCAAATAAGGTAACCGCCGCCAATTTCCGCCAGACCAGCCATAACGAAAATTACAATAGTAACCAACATATATGTATACCTCGCTTCCTCGTTGAAATTTTATCATAGATGAAACGGTAAATGATCATTCTTTACAGTGTTGTTATTAAATTAACTGGGCATCACCGTTAAGGCATGAATATGATTCTTCATAAAAGAGATATTGTTATCATGTTGTTTGTGCTGATTTGTTGTCCTTCTATCTGTTGTGTTCGATGGGGTTAACATTGCTGGCGCCAAGCTTGATGCTGAACTTGATCAACACAGCCTATTATGGTTTTGGGCAATTCCTGCCTGGATTATTAACGATTTTCTTTTTCCGCTCCATAAGACCTGCAGGTATTGCAGCCGGCCTCATTACAGGGGATCTGTTCGCCATAGGTATGCATCTGGCTCAGATGAATTTCTTGAATATTAATATTGGCTTAATCGCTTTATTGATAAACTTCACAGTTGCTTATGCCATCAGTATGTATTTGAAAAGAAAACAGAAAAGTCGGACATCCTTTGAAGAACCAATTGCCTACAATAGTATTGAATTAGAAGAAACCTATCCAAAAAACTCTGTCATTGTCGATTAATATTACTTACGATTTATGCATTCGGATTTAATTCGACCATACATTATTGTAATAGGCTCTAATTCGTTAAATATCCAGAAAAAGACCAGTTTTTTACCTCTAACTTGGGTTGCAATACAGATGCAAAGGGTACTATACCTAAATAGGAATATAGTAATCTAGTTGAGGAGTTGCAGCCATGAAATCCCGATCATTTGCATACATGTTAGCGTTATTTCATTCAAGTATTGTCGGCCTATCTTTCTTATTCACGAAAATGGCGATTGCTGAATCGAATCCCCTTGATACTTTGGCGTTCCGGTTCACGGTTTCTTTCGCCATCATTTTGTTGCTGGTCGCCGTAAAAGTCATTAAGGTGAACTATTCTTGGGAGTCGATTAAAAATCTTGTACCGCTTTCTCTATTATTCCCAACTCTTTTCTTTGCCTTTCAAACTTTCGGGCTTAAGTATTCGCAATCCACCGATGCTGGAATTCTTTCTGCCGTCACTCCAATTCTAACATTGATGATAGCTGGATACTTCCTTAAGGAGAAAACATCTTTATATCAAAAACTTTCGATTGTCTTGTCGGTAGTTGGGGTCATTTTCATTTTTGTGATGAAAGGGAGCACCATCAATTTTTCCGACATGCTTGGGATGGTGTTGATCCTGCTATCCTGTATTGCAACGGCTTGTTATACAACGATGACCCGTTCACTTGCCAAGGACTATACACCAGGTGAAATGTCCTTTTTCATGATGGGAACAGGCTTTGTCATTTTTAATGCAGCTGCACTCGTTACCCATTTAAAACAAGGTACGATGCCGGAATTCTTTACACCATGGTCGAGCATGGAATTCATCAGTTCCATTTTGTATTTGGGAATATTGGCTTCATTGGTCACTTCATTATTATCCAATACGATTTTATCAAAAATAAAAGCGTCCCAAATGAGTGTGTTTGCAAATCTTTCCACTGTTGTCACGATTGCAGCAGGAGCTCTCATTCTAAATGAAAAGCTTACGATCTATGATATATTGGGTTCGATACTAATCATTTTAGGTGTAATAGGCACGAATTATTTTGGAGTGAAGAGAGAGCATTCAATAAAAGTGAATCTTGAGTATAATGAAGGGAAATTGTAAATGAATGAAAAAGGTCCATCCCAATAGGAATGGACCTTTCAGACTGTAGACAAACTCGATGAAAATCAAGTGATCTGACCCAATAAAGTTAGACATATAATTTAAGCAGCTTCTAAGACC
>NZ_JVPL01000127.1:0-352 GCF_001054655.1 Bacillus sp. 220_BSPC | reverse complement strand
ATGTGTGGAATCCACGAAAACGTGTTCAGCACTTATTAACTTTTTATTAGTAGCTGTCCTTAAAATGCGATTGAAAATCTGTTCAAACAGGTTCTTTATCTTTAAAGCGTCGCTTATAATTTTTCCCGAACGTGGAGTAGGAGGTACTTTATCATGGAAACCATAACCTAAGAACCAACGGTAAGCCATATTTGTTTCAACTTCTTCAATCATTTTACGCATGGAACGAATACCGAAGGAATATTGAATGAAAGTCAGTTTAATTAAAATAACTGGATCAATAACTTGGGCGTCCTACTGATTACATATCTTTCACCAAGTCATAAATGAAAGTGAAGTCAATGGCAGCCTC
>NZ_JVPL01000126.1:0-11128 GCF_001054655.1 Bacillus sp. 220_BSPC | reverse complement strand
CTAGACGCGCTTTTCCCGCAGGAGTCTCGTACCTTCCGTTCCAATCAACTCCGTTTTGGAATTTAGATAAAACCCCTTCTGTCTACAGTTTTTATGAGGGTTTATAAAACATGGAACGCCGATCTCCCTCCAGGCACTCGCTTTCCGCGGGCGGTCCGCCCTCGGCGCTTTTGCACCTGTGGGATCTCCCTTGGACACGCTTTTCCCGCAGGAGTCTCGCTCACCCACTCCTATCAACTTTGTTTTTAATCACTTTTCGCCGACTGTCTGCACTGTCTTGGTCATTGACCAGTTTATCGTCCTGAACCACATAGTATTCGACCGCCCGCGAATTTTTTTCGACCTTCACCTCACTATTCGGACTCCGATCCCTTATGTCCCCAAAATAAAAGTCCGCCATTTCCGGCGGACTTTTCACTTTATTTTTTCTCGTCAAGGCATTGATAAACCGCCATCATGTCTCGTTTGTTCAATTCACGAATCCGGGCGAATATGGGGATATCGGCAACGGCCTCGGTACGTTCACTTTCAGCCACGACATCCTTCACTTTCCCTGTCAGCCAGGTCTGGACGTCGATGCTTTCGACGATTTCTTTACGCCCTTCATCATCGATGCCACTGGCATGACAGCTCACACAAGGGATCGTTAATTTATACACACCGTCATGGATGTTGTCTTCTGAAATGACTTTCTTGCCATTACAGAACGGGCATTTATGACTTGCTTTAATTTTATTGATTTGGGTAACGATTTTTTTGTAGCCGAATGCTTCATAGACATAGGTTAGTTTTTTGTATTTGCCATTGGTGAAATATTTATCAATAATGGTTTCTCTTGTTTCGTTAATATTGGAAAAGTCACAGATGGTAATCTGATTTTTGCTGCTGATTGCTTCGATATTGCCTTTAATGCTGTCCCAGAATGGTTGGGTATTTTGTAAAACCACTTCATAGCCGACGAAGCTTGCTAGCTCGAGCTCGAGCATTTTCAACGCCGCTTTTGTTTCACGTGGAAGGAATGAGACATCATCAGTGAGTGCGATATCGCCGCCCACAATCGCTTTTAGTTTTTCCAGTTCCGGCAGCTTTCCTACAATTTTGATGACTTGATCAATTGGCTGTTGGATGATCTCGCGAATGTCCGTATCACCAAACATCAGCTTTTTATGATGTTTGAGAACCGTTCCTTGGCAGACTGGACAGTCGATCATCTCTTTTGTTTCTTTCATCTGCTCTTTAATGGTTGATTTCGATACGAAGATATAGCGCCCAATGATGAAATTGAACCCTTCCCAAATTCGCGATGCCTTGCCTGCTTTATCGTAAAAGGACTTTTCCCAATACCCATATAAGAAGGTATGCTTTTCGGCATCTGTCATCTCATTATAGCTTTTACTAATGTCGTGACCGAGTTCATTCTTGATCTCATCAAACAGGAATTGCAGTTTGGAATGCTGATAATATTTTAATACTTCCATCACGTCCGGATGTAATAAACCATCCCAGAATGGCACGTTTTTGTCTTGTATGACTACATCGAAATCGAATTTTTCAATGACCCGGCGTCCCGAACAGCTTGGACAATGATTTTCTGCTGAATAGAAATCGAAGCTTCTTGTATCTTTATTGGTCGGATGTGCAGCCACTATATGGTTGATCATTCCGCCCAATTCATAAAGAAACGTATATTGGCTGTACAAGTGGCGTTCAAGATCAATGGCGATCACAGGGGCTATCGTGTCGGACTCGTACTCCCCATATATCACGCGAGCGATTGGTGATAGGCTTTTTAAAATTCCGCCCTTATAGACGTTCTCTGCGTTTTTGAAATAGTCCAGATGATTTTCCTGTAAATAATCGATACCAGTTTTTGACCGGAGCGTGGAAGAGATATGCAATGGCTCCACCCGTTCGTCACTGTCTTTGTGACTGTAATAATCATCATGACTGACAACGTCAAGATGCTGGACAGGCGTTAGCTGTCTTTTACCAAAATCCACGATATAATCCGAGCTTTCCAGCATATAGGCATTATGTTCAATCATGATGATGGAGACGGATTCATCATCCAGAATGACCCTGACACTGTCAATGAATTGGTTTAAAATATTTTGCGATAACCCTTTTGAAGGCTCGTCAAAAATGAACAGCGTGTGCGGGTTCCTTGTCTTCGCAAACAGCTCGGAAACTAAGTGGACACATTGAAATTCACCCGTCGATAGTGTTTGTGTTTTTCTTTCTAACGTCAAATAACCAAGCCCAAGTTTGATCAATAAGCTCAAACGTTTATGTGCGATGTCTTCAGATGGCAACTCTTCGATGATATCTTCGATCGAACGCTGAAAAATATCATCAATTTCATCACTGTATTTGGTTAGCTTCTTTTTAATATCAAGAAACGTCGCAACGGTTGACCGGCTGGTGATCGATTTATTTCGGTCCTGCCCGACCATGACCAGCTTATCCTTTGGATACCGCTTCTGAAAATCTTTGGAGATGCATTCATTGACTAGTGTAGATTTACCGCAGCCTGACTCACCCGTAAAGGTAACGAGTCTATTCTTGGGAATGCGGATTTCTTCCATTTGAATATTACGGCAGTAAAGATCCTGAAATTGATAGTATTCAGTAGGCGCTGCTTCATTTCGCTTCCAGCTGATTGGTTTGGGCCGCGGTGATTCCTCAACGATTTTCCCGCCATATTTTCCGCTGCCGGGTCCAAAGAACAATTGGTCATCAGTGCTATCCAACACCGTATCTGAGTGATCAATGAGCCAAATTTGATTTTTATAACCTAATTGCTTAATCTGCTCTAAAATTTTCAAAAGGGTTTGATGATCAAGACCGACGGAGATTTCATCGATGATGATCACGGTATTTTCACTTGTAGCCATGAATTCGGCCAAATAAAGCCGGGTTAATTCCCCTCCTGACACTGTCCCCATAATACGGTTCAAGCCTAAATAACCAATATTCATATTGATTATATTTTGGAGAATATGCTGTTTAGCTTCACTAATATGTAAGGTCTCTGCGAGTGAAAGGATCGTTTCGATGCTTAAGTTGTTGATATCGGATATAGTATGCGGGCGATCTAATAATTCAATGGTATATTGCTCGACTTCTTGATTGTAGCGTTTCCCCTCACACTTTGGACATTCGACATTTTTCGTCGTACCGCGTCCTTTACAAGTGGGGCACCAGCCTAAGGCATTATTAAATGAAAAAACTTCCGGAGAAAGATTGAATTTTTCTGCAAGACAAACACGAATCTCTTTAAACACACCAGTATGTGTGCCAATGGTCGAACGGGGATTAGCTGAAATGGATGATTTGCCGAGAAAAAGGACCAGCGGCATTTCCTCCATCTTGATGGCACTGAAGTTGGTTTCCATAATATTAGGGAATAAATACTGATATTCAGACTTCGGCAATAAGGAAACGAGACGCTTCTTGGATTCTTCGCCAATGGTTTGACAAAAAGTCGTCTTCCCTGAACCTGATAAACCAGCAATTCCTAATGATTGGTCGTCTGGAAGTGATGAATCTAAATGGCTTATATTGTTCGCTATTAATCGATTTATTTTCATTTGTAACTCCTCTCATTTTTTAAGCTCAGTCTTTCATATTAGCACAGCAGTATATGTATTTGGTATTTTTTTATCGGTAACCCCATCCTTTTATTCTTTCACATTCCGCTCCTTCAAAAACGTATGATCCATCGACAAAAAACGGGGAGTAAGGATGGGATTTTTAAGATGATTAAACCTTCTTTTAGATTATAAAAGCCCCTCTCGACTAAGAGAAGGGCATTCCTTATAAAGCATGACCACATTTTTATCCAATACGCTTATTTTGTATTGGACTTTTTTGCCTTGTTTTCAAGATCGCTTTTAGGCTCGGTGGAGAATTCCACATCTTTTCCATGTCCCTGCGGGTTAACACTTGGTGCAATGCGACCTCTTCCTGTCTTTTTACTCATTTCCTTCACCTCCAAGTATATGATGTTGGACAGATCTACTTTACATTACGGGTGTAATTAAATGTGTCTTTGTTCTGAGGAACATCAGGATCTTTTTTCCCGGCAGGCTGTACTGCTCTTCCATTTCCGCTATAGCCTTCTTCCATGGGCCCTGGATAATGATAATGACCATCATTAACTGATTGAGTTGTTGCTTCACCAGCAGCATGATTTGCTCCCGTTTCCGCGCCATTTTCTTTATCTTTAGTCAATCCATCTCCTCCTTTTCTAAAGCTTTTCTTTTATAGTATTTCGATAAAAGAGCAATAAAATGAAAGGAGAAAAAAGGAAGCACTAATAATGACTCCATTCTTTGTTATTTGGAGGTCAGAAGGAAACTCTCCGTTGCACCGTTTTTCAAGAAGGGACTGGGTTCGCCAACCGTATAAATTTGCAAGTCATGCATAGCCCTGGTACATGCGGTGTAGAACAATCTACGCAGGCTCTCATCACCGTATGTTTGCATGGATGCATCATAAATGATGACTGCATCGAATTCGATGCCTTTGGCCAAATAAGCCGGTATAACGACTACACCCTGTTCATATTCATTTGTGCCTTTCTGTACGAGTTTAATTTCACCGTGGACACTAAGGGCATCGTATGCGGCGGCACTTTCGGCAGCAGATTTACAGATTATTGCGATTGTATTGTACTCATGGCTTTGGAAGTCTTTGACTTTAGACATGATTTTGCGGTGCAATTCATCACGGCTGGACACTTGAGTGAGTACAGGCTTCTCGCCTTCACGATTGAACGCCTTAATTCGATGGCCTTCTGGAATTAGTTCACGTGTGAATTCTATAATCTGCTTTGTGGATCTGTAGCTTTGATCCAAGGTTATGCTCTCGGTTTCACTTATCCCGTATAAACTGGTAAGAGTCTGGAAATCCACCCGTTCGCTGGCATGAGCAAATATTGCCTGGTTAAAGTCACCGAGCACGGTCATCCTGGCAGAAGGAAACAATCGTTTCAAAAACTCGAATTGAAATGGGGAATAATCCTGTGCTTCGTCAACAAGCACATATTTTATAGAAGTATTCGACTGGAATCCTTGAATTAACTCCTTCAGCAGCAAAAATGGAGTCGCGTCTTCGTAATACAGTTTACCTTCTTCCAGCATTTTTTGGGTTGATAAGCAAATTTCCCTTTCGGCAGGTGTTTCACCTTCATTCCACAGTTCGAGCCGTATTTGTTCGTCAAAAAGTTGCTTGTATATTCCCTTAATATTGATAAAATGAAGTGCTTTTATCCGTTTGCGTAACGACTTCAATTTCTTTCGAACAATCATACGCGCAAGCATTTTATTCTCTATCTCATAATCGTCAAAGGAATCTTCATCATCACCGCGTTTTTTCTCTAAATAGGTGTATACCTTTTGGTAGTCTTCTTTGCTGAGATACTCGATTTCCTCCTCGACCCAAGGTTGTTTCAACTCAAACTTTTCCCTTTCATCAAGTAGCTCACATAACCACTCTTTCAGCTTTTCAATCCTATTGTGAAATCTTAATGTGGTGTCTGTGTTATAAAATCTTTCCGAGATTTGTTTGGCGGAGACGAGCGTTTCCCCTCGGAACTTTAACCCTCTAAAGATCATTCCGGATTGCTCAAGTGATTGTCTGTAGGTCTTGATGATTTCAAAGAAGCGAATGGATGCCTTAAATTGGATACTCGCTGTCCTGGTGCTATAGGAAGGATCATCCGCTGCAGTCAGCAAATATTCCAATTGCTCATAAGGATCCTCAACTTGAAAAGAGTCAGTCAGACGATGATCCAGGTATTCCTGGAATGTTACCTGCTGCATATTCTCTTCGCCAAGTTCGGGTAACACATTGGATACGTAGTTATTAAACATGGAGTTAGGAGAGAATAGAATGATTTGATCGGCTTTCAGCCTTTCTCGATTCTTGTAGAGCAAGTAAGCGATCCGTTGAAGGGCAGCTGATGTCTTCCCGCTGCCAGCGGCACCTTGAACAATGAGCAGACGTCCGCGATCGTTCCGGATGATCCTATTTTGCTCACGTTGAATGGTGGACACGATACTGTGCATATGCTTATCCGTTCCCTTGCCCAGTACCTGCTGCAGGATCTCATCCCCAATGGTGAGACTCGTGTCGAACATCGATTCGATAACGCCTCCTTTGATGGTGTATTGCCACTTGTTCTCCAGCATTCCCCGAATTACGCCTCCGGGAGTGGAGTATTCTACAGGACCGGGAGGATAGTCATAATAAACACTCGAAACCGGGGCCCTCCAATCGTAGATAATGAAGTTTTCTCCTGTTGCATCAGTAAGAGTGGAAGTCCCAATATAAATTTGTTCCGTCTGGGGAGACCCTTCTTCAGTGATATCAATCCGGCCGAAATAAGGCACTTCCTGCATGCGGCGCAGTGTTGACAGCCTCTTGAACGCATATCTATGTGCGCCTTCGCTTTGTGACAAGTCTTGAGCCTGCTGCCTCAATCCAATGATCGTCTCGAGGTAATCATCGAAGGTATCAATATTAACCTTGAGGTCATCCCAAAAGTGTTTACGGATATTAACAACTTCTTTTTTACGCTTTGAAGTTTCTCCTTCTATTTTGCTGATTTGTTTCGTGATTGTATCTATCACCTCATTCAAACGTTCTTGCTCCTGCCGAATTTCATTGTTCATAACGGACACTCCTTTAAAAAATGAGAAATTAGGGGTTGACTAGAGGTGAGTTTTACCTTATACTTATAGTAAGGGGTAAACTGTTTTTGTATATAATTAAATGTGTTTCTATACTAATTTATCATAAATTCTGAATGATATCAATGTATTTTTGCACAACAGTTGCCATAATGAATCTTCATTTTAAACATTAATTTAACATGTAAAGCCAGTAACCAGTTGAGCAATAGCTTGGCTGGTTATTTTTATGCCTACATATTAGAAAGCCTCATTGCTAGTTCTTTTTTCTATAGACTTGAAACAATGTCATACTGTTTATAAAAAAATACGGAGGAAATAGCGATAAAGACAAATCCATATAAACGGATTTGTCTTTATGTTTCTTTCATCGAAAAATATAAAATGTTTTTGTGAATTTTCAATCTATTCAACTTGTGTTACTGGTTTATTATTTCATCATCTGCCTTGCTTCCATAAACAGCACTTGGATAAACTTTTTCATATTATTGCGGCTCTGACTGCTTACTTTTTTGCTTTTGTCTTCTAGCTCCAGCATTTTTTTGCGGACTTCCGAGAAATCAAAAAATGTGGATGAATAGGCTTCGAATTTTGGATTCATATAATCCGTCAATCCTAATGAAGCGATATGGATGAGTGCCTGGTTAAGTGCGCGACGGACACGCTGCTCAGAAGCTTTCATTTCTTTCTGGATTTCGGCCTCTTTCGCTTGACCTCCCAGCTTTTCAGCAGCAATCCCAGCAAATATCTCCTTTAAATATGGAAATGTGTAGGCAGGACCGAGTCTTTGCTTTTCATTTTGGAGGAATCCTAAAATGTTTAATAAATCCTCGCTTCCCCCTTCGCCAATCATACCTAAATCAGAAATTAAGGACCGTCCGGCTTCCATGATACTTTTTGTATGAATGGAGGGCACTTTCGAAGACTTCGGGCGGCCCGTAAACACGTTCAACGACTTTTGAATGCCCTGGATCGATTGATCTACCAGTATTCGCTCGTTCACTTTGTTTAATATGCATGAAATTTCAACTTGGTTCAGCGGTTTTGTAATGTAGTATTCCGCTCCTAATCTATACGCCTCTCCAATCAGTTCTTTCGATTCCACTTGCGAAATCATAACAAATCTCCCTTGAAATCCATCAGCAAGAGACCTGATCGTTTCAATTCCATCCCTTAATGGCATGAGCAAATCAATTAAGACAACGTCTGCTTTTTTTAAAAGCAACAAGCCATTATTAACTAAAGCTCCGTCTTCTGCTTCTCCCACCACTTTGCCTAAATCTTCGTCTTCAATTATCTCTGTCAACATTCCTCGAATGGCAGGATCGTCATCTATAATGAAATAATTCATCTCGTTAACCCTTTCTCCATAATAGCATCAATCGGAATTCCTACGATGAATACGGTTTCTTTATAGGTATCCATTAGCCTGATATGTCCTCCAAATTTTTCAACTGTTTGTTTCACATACGATAAGCCAATTCCCGTCGAAGGGTTTCCCGCCTCATCGAATTTCTTTGTATATCCTGCTGTAAAAACGATTTCCTTCTGCTTCGGCGCAATGCCGGGGCCATTATCACAGATGCAAAACTCCACGAATTTATCTTTCCTTTTCACATGCAGTGATACGTATCCTTCTTCTTCAATGGCTTCCACTGCATTGGCCAATAAATTATTTATTAATGATAATACCATATATACATGATAGCGGGGATGGTCATCATCTATATGCAAGGTAAATGTAATAACTTTGCGAAGGGACTCTGCATATCGTCTATTGGACACGATCATGATGTTACCAAGGTCTTCGATCTTCATATATTCCTGCAGGTTTTCGGATGACATAAGTTTCGATAGCCCGGCATAAATCCGCTGGTTATCTTTTTTGATTTCATGCACGAGACCGGCAATCTGCAACGCAGTTTGCGCATCGCTTCCATTAGTTCCCCTTGTTTTTATCCGACGGTAAAAATCATAACAAGTGCGGGTGATTTCTTCCGCATTTTGCATCGTTTTCTTCAGTTGAACCGATTCCTCATACAAACTTGAAATGAAAAGCAACATTTGTTCCTTTTGCATGCGCTGCTCCGCTTCTGCGGATTTCGCTTCTCTCAGCTTTAATATATTAAAAAAGCCGAGAACGAAAAAGCTTCGAATAAAGGCGATTAAAACAAGTTGGTCAATGGCTAGCAAGGGTGTGTCCTGATTCGCCAGGATGGATCGGATCGTCATCTCCGATACACTTGCAAAAAGCTCGATCAATACCCCTAAAAGCCCGATCATAAACGGCTGATCATGCCGTTCGTTCAATTTCGTTTTATGAAAGGCCAACGCGTAAATGAAGTAGTAGAAAAAGGCGGGAACATGAAGATACATCGCATCCTCAACGGATATGTCCCGTATCCCGACAGCCAGTGAAAAACGTAAAAAAAACACACTCATTCCCGTCACTATGCCTGCAATAATCGGGTGGATGCTTCTCCCCCATAGTAAAAACAAGAAGAAGACGGGGGTTCCCAAACTGACTCTGAATGTATCATCGAAGGGGTAAAACTTGAATTCGCCCGCAAGAGGCACCGCAATCATAATCAATAGTAATATCCTTATACTCTTTTTCAATACGGTCCCTCCCCAGTTACTATATTAAAAACATAACATATGAAAAGGTAAAAAAGTGAGAAGGGTTTTGACTGAAATTATTATTTTTTCTGTCCCTTGTAAGTATCAGTAGGATTCAGTAGGTTCCAGTAGGATGAGCATAAACTTGAAATAATCCAAAAAATGAAAGCGTTAACAAAAGGGCAACTATCAAAGGAGGAATTCAAATGAAAAGGTTTGGCTTAGCTACTCAAATTTTTATTGCACTTGTACTAGGTATCGTTGTCGGTGCTTTATTCCATGGTAATGAAACAGTCATGGCCATTTTGGTGCCTATCGGGGATATTTTCATTCATTTAATTAAAATGATCGTCATCCCGATCGTCATGGCTGCATTAATCGTCTCCATAGCGGGAGTCGGCGATATAAAGAAACTAGGAAAATTAGGCGGGAAGACTCTTCTTTATTTTGAGATTGTCACCACAATTGCCATTGTTATTGGATTACTGGCGGCAAACTTGTTCCACCCAGGGTCTGGCTTAGATACAAGCAATCTTGAAAAAAGTGATATTTCAAAATATGAAGAAACAACAAATACCGCTGGTAGCAGTGGCTTTGGAGAAACAATTTCTCATATTGTTCCTTCAAATGTATTTGAATCAATGGCTCAAGCGGATTTATTACCGATTATCTTCTTTTCTGTTTTATTCGGCTTAGGTGTCGCTGCGATAGGCGAAAAAGGAAAGCCTATTCTTGGATTCTTTGAAGGTGTGTTGGAAGTAATGTTTTGGGTGACGAATCTAGTCATGAAATTTGCCCCCTTTGGTGTGTTTGCGCTGATTGGTGTAACCGTTGCAAAATTTGGTATCGCAACATTAATTCCTTTAGGGAACCTAGTAATTGCTGTTTATGTGACGATGGTATTCTTTGTATTCGCCATTCTTGGAATTATAGCGAAAATGTCAGGGACAAGCATTTTCGTTATCCTGAAAGTGTTAAAGGATGAATTGATTTTGGCATTTACAACAGCAAGTTCAGAGTCGGTATTACCAAGGCTTATGGATAAAATGGAAAAGTTTGGCTGCTCGAAATCCATTACTTCCTTTGTTATTCCAACAGGCTATACGTTTAATCTAGACGGCTCATCGATTTATCAAGCACTTGCTTCACTTTTCGTGGCACAAATGTATGGTATAGATTTATCCATTACACAACAGATCACTATGTTACTAGTCTTGATGTTAACGTCAAAAGGAATGGCTGGCGTTCCGGGTGCCTCATTTGTTGTTGTTTTAACAACACTTGGTTCTATGGGACTGCCAGTGGAAGGTGTTGCGTTCATTGCCGGTATCGACCGAATTTTGGATATGGGAAGATCAGCGGTTAATGTCATAGGGAACTCATTGGCGGCGATTGTCATGTCGAAATGGGAAGGGGAATTTGACCAGGATAAAGCAAACCATTACGTTGATTCAATTAAACAATCAGACGTAGCATAACCTTATAAAGGAGGAAACGCGGTGTCAACAATCCAAATAAATCATGACGAACGTATTGAGAAAGACTTCTTGGGATCAAAACAAGTACCAGTGCATGCATACTATATATCCAAACATTGCGTGCAGTCGAAAACTTTCCGATACAAGTTATCCTTTCGAGATGACAAACCCAGGTATTTCTAGTGCTGGATCGTAATTTCCGATTTTGATGAAATGGCAGATGTGGTTGATGAATAACAAAAGTCTGGGGAATTGATATAAAAGCCCTCCTTTATGGGAGGGCTTACAGACTGTAGACAAACTCGATGAAAATCGAGTTTGTCTATTTTTATGGCT
>NZ_JVPL01000125.1:0-24333 GCF_001054655.1 Bacillus sp. 220_BSPC | reverse complement strand
CTATTAGCCCCGATTGCTTTTTACCGTTTAAAACACTTTAAATTTTTTAATATCGAAATTGAAATTGAAAAACAAGATGCAGCCGTATATGAAGTATTCAGCATGAGCAGTTCAAAAATGAAATTTGCAGCCTATTTAACATCCGAGGAATTTCAATTGGAGATATCAGAGGAAATTGCCAACAGCAAAGACTTTAAAACACCCTTAATCTATACATTGGACTGTGCCGTGGATTTTTATTCCGATCAATTAGGTCTTTCCTTTACCTATGATATCTATACCCTGAACCAGTTCAAAAAAGCAAAGCTGCCTAAATCCATCAAAGCGATGCTTGATAAGTCCATTCAAACCGGCGATCCGTGCATTACGAATAAAAGCAATAGCGATAGTGAATATTACAAGAACTTTCTTATCCATTATTTCGAAAACATGGACGGGAAATTCGTCACCGTCTTAAATAGTTATCAAACTGAATTCGATACATTCGATAAATCACTGCTTATAATCCTGCAAAACGTCATATACGATTACTATTTACAATATAACTATATTTACGAAGCAAGTGAGAAGTTGGAAAAGAATGAAACCATTTCCCCTAATAATTAAAAAAACCACCCTACAAGTGGTTATTTTTTTTGGAAAGATGATTGTTAATTATATTTTGGACAATTACATTATTACCAATGAGCTCCGACGATTTATTTACATTCTGTTCCCGAAAATCCATGTTCTTTATTTTCTTGGACTTTTTCCCATTTTTAAAATTATTGAAGGCATTTAAAAAAGCTATCTGAATCACTCCCCTTATAGATTAGTATATTCATATTTTGGATAAAATTTCATGAAAAACCTCATTTTACTGAAAAATATTTTGCGTGATTTAAAGTAATGAAAATTACCTACACAAAGCTATTATAGACATTTATAAAAAGTGTTTTAAATGTACGAAAAGGTATTTTATTTGCTCTAATCACTGATTTCTATGGCTTTATTTATAAGAACTAGAGAAATTTTCCCCAAAATGTTGTATAGTTAGGTATGCAGAGATTCGAACAAACATTCGTTTCTTGAGCAGATTACTTCTTAGAGGGACAGGAGAGAGACAGTGAACGGGACAGCACACATGGCTATAGGGGCAACAGTTGGATTCTTGACGGCAAACACACTTCAAACAGATCCAACCACCACTTTATTTTTGGTGGGCATCGGGGGAGTTTCAGGGCTGATGCCCGATATGGATATTGATGGGAAGTTGAGTAATAGGATTACCTTTTCACATAAGTTTATCCGAACGATAGCACAAACGATTGGAATTTTAATGATCATTTATAGTCTTTTGGAAGGCTCTGAAACGGAAAAGTGGATCGGTGCAGGGGCAGGAATCGGAATCATCATTATTTCATCTTTCATTAGGCAAAGGCATATGCTGACTTTGACTGGATTAGCGGTATTAGGAGGCGGTTTATCTTTGCAGGAAAGCTGGTTGTGGCTGTTGGGAGTCTATATAATCTTGGCATCCTTTACACCACATAGAAGTTATACCCATTCGATTGCCGGTATCGCTTTCTTTGGCATCATTGCCTTTCAATTCGAAGCCTTTATGGGGATTGACGGAATTTTCGCCACTTGTTCATTAGGATACATAAGTCATTTAATTGCAGATTTGAAATGTTTACCTTTTAATAAACGTGGGGTAAAACTATTTCTTCCATTTTTCTCAAAAGAATTTTGACAGTGGTTTTTTACCGCTGATTTTTTATGAAGAAAAGATAGTTTTATTAAAGGTGCTTTTCAATATATTGAATGGACACTTGATTCGACTTATTTCTATGTTTTATATGGTCATTCTTCCTAAATCTACTAATTGTAACATATTCGTAAAGATCCTGTGATGCGAGTGATATAGCTTTTCTAGTATATTAGGTTTAGCAAATCACATCAGGGGGTAATTAATTTGTTTAAGAAAATTGTCGTCGGATTGTCATTGGCTATCACGCTTGTAACCGCATCCTTTGCCGGAAACCAAGTGGAAGCTGCTTCATATCATACAAAAGCGATTAAAGTGGCTAAAAGTGAACTAGGTACAAAATATAAAATGGGTGGCATTTCATCATCAGGTTTTGATTGTTCGGGTTTAGTGAAGTATTCCTATCAAAAGGCTGGCAAGAATTTACCAAGAACTGCTGCTGACATATATAAAAAAGGAAAGAAAGTTAAAAGCCTGCAAAAAGGGGACTTAATGTTCTTTGCACCAAATAAAGCGAAAACACCCACACATGTGGCCATATACATAGGAAACAATGAATTCATACACTCGTCATCATCAAAAGGAGTGTCATACGCTAAAACCAATAATAGTTATTGGAAGCCAAAGTATATCGGTGCGAAACGTATATAATAGAAGAAAATCAATTTTAATATAAAAAAGCTAAGAGACTTAATGAAGTCTCTTTCAAATTGTAGACAAAAGGGTTTCGGAAGGTTTCATTCCGAAACCTTTTTGATTTTTTATTGGAATTGAAGCAGCTTTGCGGAAAGGAAAGCATGGCATGGGTTGAACAACGAGGGGACTATCGATATCACCTCAAGTATTAATACTACTTAAAAACAAAAAAAGACTGTAGGCAAAAGTGTTCTATCTTAAAATTAAAACAAAGATCATTGGAACGGAAGGTGCGAGACTCCTGCGGGAAAAGCGCGTCAAGGGGAGACCCCACAGGTGCGAAGACGCCGAGGAGGCTCCCCAACCGCCCGCGGAAAGCGAGTACCTGGAGTGGAAATCCAACGTTTAAAAATTGTACTAACCTTAAAGAGACTTAATAAAGTCTTTTTTTTGTATTAAAAAATAAGAGTGAATGAGGCACATGGACAAGAGAATTGGCGTTTTGCTAATAGTTTAAGGTTATGGTGAGTCCTGAATTCGGTAATCGGTAGTATGAAGCATTCATGAAAGCTTTTTAGTTGACTGGATATGGATAGTTTAATATGCTAAGCAAACCAAATCGAAGGAATTCCTGTTTTTTTGCAAAAAAATTCCCAGACAAAATTATTGAAAGTCAAAGAAGGTCAATGTATAATAAAGTCAGAAAGTCAAAGAAGGTCAAAGATTTATTTTCAATTTAATTTTTTAAAGGAGGAGTACTACATGCTTTGTGAAAAATGCCATGTAAACCAAGCTAATATTCAAGTTCACCTAAATATGAATGGTCAGGAGCATGATGTGAAACTGTGCTCCACTTGTTATAAAGAAGAACGAAACAAACTTGGAGCTGCTATGGGCGGAATGGATATGGGGAAATTCCAATTTAACGGATCTCCAAATTCATTCAATCCATTTAATTATAATGGTGTACCAAAACCGGATTCAGCTGAACATGGCGAGGATGGAGGATTGCTTGAGGAGTATGGCCGCAATTTGACCGATGCTGCTAAAGCAGGACTTATTGATCCGGTTATCGGACGAAATGAAGAAATCAAACGCGTCATTGAAGTTCTAAACAGACGCAATAAAAATAATCCAGTTTTAATCGGTGAACCTGGTGTCGGTAAAACAGCCATTGCTGAAGGTCTTGCTTTAGCGATTGTTGAAGGTTCAGTGCCAGTTAAATTACGTAATAAGCTAGTATATATGCTTGATGTAGCGTCCCTTGTTTCCAATACTGGAATTAGAGGGCAATTCGAAGAAAGAATGAAGCAATTGATCAGCGAATTACAGGAAAGAAAAAATGTCATTTTATTCATCGATGAAATTCATCAACTTGTGGGAGCAGGTTCGGCCGAAGGATCAATGGATGCAGGAAATATCTTGAAGCCTGCACTTGCACGCGGCGAACTTCAGCTTGTCGGAGCAACTACTTTATCCGAATATAGGAAAATTGAAAAAGACGGTGCCCTTGAAAGACGTTTCCAGCCTGTACAGGTTAACGAACCTACAACTGCTGAGGCATTGGTCATCTTACGCGGTTTAAAAGAAAGTTATGAATCTTATCATGGTGTAACATATAGTGAGGAAGCCCTAAAAGCGGCTGTTGAACTTTCAAACCGTTACATTCAAGACCGATTCCTCCCTGACAAGGCAATAGACTTAATGGATGAAGCTGGTTCCAAATTGAACTTGACCATAGAAGACGGCCAGGTAGAAAACATGAAAGAACGACTGGTGCAAATTTATAAAGAAAAAGAAATGGCCTTAAAAGAAGAAGCATATGAAAAAGCTGCCGTTCTTCGTGATGAAGAAGAAAAACTGGAAAAGTCATTGCAAGCAGGGGAAGATGCAATTAAGCCAACCGTTACCGTTGAAGACATTCAAAATATCATTGAACAAAAGACCGGCATTCCTGTAGGTAAGCTCCAAGAAGATGAGCAAGAAAGAATGGTTCATCTCCAAGCGGAGCTGATGAAAAAAGTAATTGGGCAGGAAGAGGCTGTCAAAAAGGTATCCAAGGCCGTTCGAAGAAGTCGTGCCGGGTTAAAATCCAAAAATCGTCCTACCGGTTCTTTCCTTTTCGTCGGTCCGACAGGAGTCGGTAAAACCGAATTGGCGAAAACTCTTGCTGAGGAATTATTCGGGGACAAGGACGCTATGATTCGTCTTGACATGAGTGAATTCATGGAGAAACACAGTGTTTCTAAATTAATCGGTTCTCCTCCTGGATATGTAGGACATGAGGAAGCTGGACAATTGACGGAAAAAGTTCGCCGCAAGCCTTACAGTATCATCTTATTGGATGAAATCGAAAAGGCACATCCGGATGTCATGCATATGTTCCTGCAAATCATGGAAGATGGCCGCTTAACCGACAGTCAAGGCCGGACCGTTACTTTTAAAGATACCGTGATCATCATGACGAGTAATGCAGGAGTCGGTGAGAAACAAAAAGTAATGGGATTCGGTACAAGTTCAGCTGTGGAAGAGGCTTCAATCCTGCAATCTTTAGGCAGCTTCTTCAAACCGGAATTCTTGAACCGGTTCGATAGCATCATTGAATTCTCTGCATTGAAGAAAGAAGATCTTCTGCAAATTGTTGATATCATGATTCACGAGTTAGACGAAACACTTGCTGTAAATGGTTTATCTTTAGATGTGACCATTGAAGCGAAACAAAGGCTAATTGAACTCGGATATCACCCAACTTTCGGGGCGAGACCGCTCCGCCGTGTTCTTCAAGAACAGCTCGAAGATGGTATCACAGACTTTATCTTTGAGCAGCCTGAAGTTAAGAACTTCACTGCAATTGTTGAAGATAACTCAGTGAAAATTATTAAAACACCATAAAGAGTACTAGAAATGCCTCCAAGACCGTAAAACTGTTATGGAGGCATTTTTTTCTTTTTTTGGATTCACTTTTCATTAAACGATAAGTAAGGTCCAGCAAAATGACCTGCTGCTTTCGATTATTAAATATAGATTTCTGAATTTTCGCCATAATTTGCAGATCGGATGTTTTTATGTGTAATGCCTGTGGAATCATAACATTATGGAAGATTCGCTCATGATTATAAAAATGAATAATTCCTGTTCTAAAATGGGAATTTCAATGGAGGAATGACCTATTAAAGATTCACTTTCTTATTTTGAAGAGGAAAATAAAAATAATCAAAAACCTATGGATAATAAACCGGAAAATCAGTTGGAATCCCTGCCGATTGCTAATATTAATCCGGTAAACCCGTCAGAATTGGATGATTTATATTTCTATGAAGGCAAAGATTTAGGAAATTCCTATCTTAAAGATAAAACGGCATTCCGGTTATGGGCACCACTTGCATCTGAAGCCAGGCTAGTTACTTATAAACATTGGGATGATACAGATGGAATGGAAATTCAAATGGTTCGTTCCGAAAAGGGGACCTGGATCATTGAGCTGAACGGAAATCAGGATGGATTGATTTATACATATAAAGTGAAAGTGGGAGAAACCTGGAGTGAAGCCGTCGATCCCTATGTTCGCGCAGTTACTGTTAATGGTGATAAAGGGGTCGTGATAGATTTAACAGATACGAACCCAAAAAGGTGGACACGGGATAAACCACCTCTTGAAAAAGCTGAGGACATAGTCATTTATGAATTGCATACACGGGATTTATCGATTCATCCTGAAAGCGGAATCCACCATAAAGGTAAATTCTTAGGAGTAGTTGAAGCCGGAACCAAAGGTCCAGAAGGAGTGAAAACAGGTCTTGATCATATTAAAGATCTAGGTGTTACCCATGTTCAGTTTATCCCGATATTTGATTTTGCTACAGTCAATGAAAAGAAATTGAATGAACCACAATATAACTGGGGATATGATCCACAGAATTATAATGCTCCCGAAGGCTCTTATTCGTCTGATCCGTATCAACCAAAAGTCAGGATCCGGGAGTTAAAGGAAATGATTCAAGGTTTACATGACCACGGGTTACGAGTGATCATGGATGTTGTATATAATCACGTTTATTCTGTGGCGGACTCAAACTTCCATAAACTCGTTCCCACTTACTTTTTCCGCTATAACGCCGACGGCACCTTATCTAATGGAACTGGTGTAGGAAATGATACTGCTTCCGAACGTAAAATGATGCGGAAATTCATCGTAGAATCCGTAACCTATTGGGCAAAGGAATTTAACCTTGATGGTTTCCGTTTCGATTTAATGGGTATTCACGATGTGGAAACGATGAATGTAGTGAAAAAGGCACTGGCAGAAATTGATCCGACCCTCATTGTTTTAGGCGAAGGCTGGGATATGGATACCCCCTTGGCCCAAGAGCTGAAAGCAAATCAAAAGAATGCTTTTAAAATGCCTGGAATCGCTCACTTTAATGATGCGATCCGTGATGGTTTAAAAGGGTTTGTCATGAATGAACATGATAAGGGATTCGTCAATGGCAAACCAGGAATGGAAGATATTATAAAAAAAGGCATCGCTGGTGGTTTGAAATATGATGAAGATATCGCAACATATCAACGACCAGATCAAGTGATCAATTATGTTGAAGCACATGATAATTATACTTTATGGGATAAGCTGCTCATCACTAATCCAGATGCTACGGAAGAAAAACGGAAACAGATGCATAAGTTAGCTTCGGCAATTGTCTTACTGTCACAGGGGATTCCAATGATACATGCTGGACAAGAGTTCATGCGCACGAAGGATGGAGATGAAAATAGCTATCAATCTTCTGATTGGATTAACAGGTTGGATTGGAAAAGGAGAGCGGAGTTAGATCGGGAAGTGGAGTATATGAAAGGGCTGATTTCTCTCAGGAAAAATCATTCTGTTTTTAGGTTAAGCACACCCGAAGAAATTGAGGAGCAATTACAATTCATTGATGCCCCGCCAAATGCGGTTGCATTCACCTTACAACATCAAGATTATAAAATGGCAGTGATTCATAATGCAAATTGGGACGCGATAACCGTCACTCTTCCGCACGAAGGTAATTGGTCCGTTTTAGTGGATGGTCAGCATGCGGGCCTGGAAGAAATCGGTAGGATTAAAGGGAGTCAGATAACCGTTGCCCCTTTAAGTTCGTTTGTATTGAAAGCAAACTCTAATCAATGATGCTAAAGTCGAAGTGAGTGAATACTATGTCTCACTTCGGCTTTAGTTTATTTTCTAATATGAAATTGGTCAAATGAAGACTTCCATTATTCACTTTCACAAGTTTGAGAAAATTTGTGCGAGGGTAGAAAATACCAAATGATGAATTTTATCGTTTTTTAAGAGGGGAGCGATTATTTTGCCAGAGAAAGTGCATATAAAAATCAATGGTGCTGAGACCAGTCTGGAAGGTAATCAAACAATATTACAAATGCTGACGGATAGCTCCATTGAAGTCCCGAATGTTTGTTACCACCCTAGCCTAGGTCCTATCGAAACATGTGATACATGTTTAGTGAGCGTTAATGGAGAACTAGTTAGATCTTGTTCCACCAAGATCAAAGATGGGGATGTAATCGATACAGTTGGACCAGAGGTAAAAGAAGCACAGGTCATGGCGATGGACAGGATATTATATAACCATGAGCTTTATTGTACGGTTTGCGATTATAATAATGGCACTTGTGAAATACACAATACCGTAAAGGAAATGAAGGTAAATCATCAAAGTGTTCCTTTTGATCAAAAACCCTATGAAGTAGATCGGACGAATCCATTCTATCGATATGACCCGGATCAATGCATCCTTTGCGGCCGTTGTGTTGAAGCTTGTCAAGATGTACAGGTCACTGAAACATTGACTATTGATTGGGAAGCAAAACGTCCGCGTGTCATTTGGGATGACAATGTTCCGATCAATGAATCTTCATGTGTGTCATGTGGGCACTGTTCCACCGTTTGTCCGTGTAATGCAATGATGGAAAAAGGAATGGAGGGTGAAGCTGGATTTTTAACTGGCATCGCTAAACAAACTCTTCGACCTATGATAGAAATTACGAAAAATGTTGAAACGGGTTATGGCTCGATTTTAGCGATTTCAGATATGGAATCCGCCATGAGGGATGCAAGGATCAAGAAGACGAAAACGGTTTGTACATACTGTGGTGTAGGATGCAGCTTTGACGTTTGGACCAAAGACCGTAAAATCCTTAAGATCGAACCGCAAGTGGAGGCACCTGCAAATGGAATTTCAACTTGCGTTAAAGGGAAATTCGGATGGGATTTCGTGAATAGTGAAGAAAGACTAACAAAACCTTTAATTAGAGAAGGGGATGCGTTCAGAGAGGCTGAATGGGAAGAAGCCCTTGAATTGATTTCCTTTAAATTCACCGACATCAAGGATTCTTACGGTCCTGATTCGATGGCCTTCATAACGTCTTCCAAATGCACCAATGAAGAGTCCTATTTAATGCAAAAGCTGGCTAGGGGAATCATCGGCACCAATAATGTGGATAACTGTTCCAGGTATTGTCAGACACCGGCTACTTTGGGACTATTCAGGACGGTTGGATATGGTGGAGATACAGGGGGCATAAAGGATATCGAAAAGTCCGAACTTGTATTGATCATTGGCTCCAATACATCCGAATCACATCCCGTGTTGGCTACAAGAATTAAACGTTCCCATAAACTGGGGAAACAGAAGCTGATAGTCGCAGACATCAGAAAGCATGAAATGGCTGACCGGTCCGACCTCTTCATCCAGCCTGCTCCGGGATCGGATATGATATGGCTTTCGGCCGTCACTAAATATATCGTCGATAAAGGTTGGACAGATAGAGACTTCATTAAAAATCGTGTAAATGGGATGGAGGAATATATCAAGACTTTAGAACCCTACACAATGGAATATGCAGAAAAAGTAACAGGCGTATCTAAGGAAGATTTAATTACGTTGGCAAAAGCCATTCATGAAGCGGGAAGCGTTGCAGCACTTTGGGCAATGGGCGTTACCCAGCATGGCGGAGGAAGTGATACGAGTACTGCAATTTCCAATTTATTGCTCATAACGGGCAACTATGGTAAACCTGGAACAGGCACTTACCCTTTACGCGGACATAATAATGTACAAGGAGCCAGTGATTTTGGCAGTATGCCGGATCGCTTGCCAGGTTATGAAAAAGTAACGGACGAAAAGGTACGTGCGAAATATGAAAACATCTGGGGTGCAAAAATACCCGAAAACCCTGGCCTTAATAATCATGAAATGGTCGAAGGGATTCATTCAGGTACCATTAAAGCCATGTACTTAAAAGGTGAAGATATGGGGCTGGTCGATTCGAATATCAATCATGTCCATGAAGCATTTGAAAAACTGGACTTCTTTGTGGTACAAGATATCTTCTTATCAAGAACGGCTGAATTCGCCGATGTTGTCCTTCCAGCAAGCCCAAGCTTTGAAAAAGAAGGTACTTTCACGAATACCGAACGCCGTATACAACGTCTGTATCAAGTCTTTGAACCTCTTGGCGACTCAAAGCCTGATTGGCAAATCATAATGAATGTGGCGAATTCGTTAGGAGCGGACTGGAATTATGGGCATCCAAGTGACATCATGGATGAAGCAGCTAAACTATCACCATTATATGCTGGAGTAAATTACGAACGCTTGGAAGGTTATAAAAGTCTTCAATGGCCAGTTGCATCAGATGGTAAAGATACTCCATTGTTATTCACGGAAGCTTTTCCGTTTCCCGATGGAAAAGCGAGGTTATTTCCAGTCGAATGGACCAAACCGATTGACTTTGGGGATGAGTTTGATATCCATGTGAATAATGGCCGCTTATTGGAACATTTCCATGAAGGAAACATGACATATAAATCAAAAGGCATCAGTTCCAAAACGCCAAAAGTCTTCCTTGAAGTATCCCGGGAATTGGCAAAAGATAGAGGGCTTGAGGATGGCACCCTTGTTCGGCTCACTTCACCGTATGGACATGCAAAAGTGGAATGTCTAATTACGGATCGTGTAAAAGGTAAAGAAGTTTATCTTCCGATGAATGATTCAGGTGACGGGGCCATCAACCAATTGACAAGCAGCCATTCAGATAAAGATACTGATACTCCCGCCTATAAGGAAGTTCAAGCAAAAATGGAAGTTCTTAGGGTCAAAGGAGACAATCCATTGCCGAGCATCAACCATCGTAATGGGAATCCTCAACCGCAAATGGGTGTACAAGTACAAAAAAAATGGGCCCGCGAAGATTATATATTCCCTGGTGACCTCTTGAAGATCAAAAAGGAGGAGAGGAACCGTGGCTAAAGCGACAAAAGTGATCAATCGAATCAGCATTAGTGATGAAGAAAGAAGAAGGATCGAATTAGAGGATATCGAGCGTACCCTATTGGAAAATAAAGAAGTGATTAAAGAAACGTTTGAAGTCATGAAGGGCATGCAGGATCGTGGGATATTATTGATGGTTAACAGCTTGTTGAAGGAAGGGGATAAAGTGCTGAACATTCTTGTCAATACAGCGGACACCCCAGAAACGGCAAATACGCTGAAAAATCTGCTTCTCATACTTGGCACATTAGGAACACTTAATGTTCAGCAGCTTGAACCGCTAATCCTGAAAATCAACTCAGGGATTGCCCGTGTAGCTGAAGCTGATAAAACGCCAGAAAAGCCAAGCTATTTAGCGTTACTGCGTTCCTTGAATGACCAAGAAGTCAAACAAGCCATGACCTTCCTGATGACCTTCATTAAAGGAATGGGAGGAGATACAAGCGATTTAGAAAGAACGACCCAATTACCGGAGAATCAGCATTTGCATAAAACGAATGAAACAGCGGAAATAGAACGGCCCACCTCCAGAAAATCATACGGATCAAGTATTCCCAGTAAAAGCGGAAGCGATAAAAAACGAAAGAACAGCTGGTTTTGGATTGCAGCAGGAGTTTCACTCGTAACCATTCCGCTAACCTTATCTAAAAGTAGGAAATAAAGTGCATTGCTCGTTTATCCTATTGAAACGGACGTAGAATCGTCTGCGAAATTGACTTTGACTTGAGTGATGGTGAAAATTACCACCAGAATAAAAAAGCCGATGTTTCCTTATAAGGAAACATCGGCTTTTTTCATTGAACCTGCTATCAAAATTTTTCTCGACATCCTTTTATTACATATATTTATATGAGATACAAATAATAAAAGCAATCATTAGGGAAACGAACACACACACACACACACTTAATTAGTAAGGGGCGGAAAAGTGAGAATAGGACGTTCTTTTAAAAGAGCTAAAGAAAAACCTACAACCGATGGCACCTTATTATGTGAGGTGAGTGAAAATGTAAAGAGATTAATGAACGAGCTCGGGCATAGTTCAGATTTGTCCGTTCGAATGATTGAATCACCACACGATAAATCGGTACAGGCAGCTGTAATCCACCTTGACGGATTGGCTGATGGTAACATCATTAATGAAAGCATCGTGGATCCATTAATACAGTGGTTTAAAGAAAATAATCAAACATTGACAGAGATGGAGGAACGGGCAAGCCATATTTTAACGGTATCTCAAGTAACCGTTAAAGAAAGTTGGCAGGAATTCCTATCAGCGGTTTTGACAGGAGATACGGTTGTATTATTGAATGGCAGTACAAAAGCATTCATCGCCAGTACGAAAAGTCAGCCATCCCGTGCCATAACCGAGCCGACAAGCCAAACGGTCATTAGAGGACCAAAAGATAGTTTTACTGAAAATTTAAGAACCAATACGTCTTTAATTCGAGCTCGGGTTCAAAATCCTGATGTACGCTTAGAAAGCTTGAAAGTCGGAAGTGTCACACAAACGGATATTGGAATCATGTACATTCAGGGAATCGCGGATGAGAGTATTGTGGAGGAAGTCAAAGAACGAGTAAAGGGCATAGATATTGATGGGGTTCTTGAATCGAATTACATTGAGGAATTGATCCGGGATGATTCAGCGACGATTTTCCCCCTTCTTTTGAATACGGAACGTCCTGATGCGGTAGTTGGGAATTTGTTGGAAGGCCGAGTCGCCATCATTATCCAAGGAACTCCTTTTGTTTTAATCGTCCCGGCGATTTTTTCTCAGTTTTTTCAATCTCCGGAGGACTATTATCAAAATCAATATATCAGTTCTTTTTTAAGGATGTTAAGATTCGGAGCCTTTTTTCTTTCGATGTATGCATCCGCTATCTATTTGGCCCTGATTACTCATCACCAAGGGCTTATCCCAACAACTTTACTCGTCAGTCTAATGGGCCAAAGGGAAAATGTCCCTTTTCCAGCGATTGTCGAAATACTGGTTATGGAAATGGCCTTTGAGATTTTACGTGAGGCAGGAATTCGGATGCCAAGAGCGATCGGGCCGGCTGTATCCATAGTAGGAGCACTCATTTTAGGTCAGGCAGCTGTTGAAGCGGGATTTGTGGGAGCCGCAGTGGTCATCATTGTAGCCATATCTGCAATCAGCAGTTTTACACTGCCAAATACCAGTCTAGTCAATGTGACTCGTGGAATTCGATTTATGTTGATTTTTATTTCAGCATTCATCGGCTTATATGGCATATTGCTTTTCACTCTATGTATCTGGCTTCATATGAGCAGCCTGAGGTCTTTTGGTGTACCCTATTTTGCCCCATTTGCTCCATTTCGTTTAAAGGAGCAAAGAGATGTTTTTTTTCGTTTCCCGCTACCATCACTATTGAAAAAATCATCAAGAAAATAAAACTGGCTAATTACGGGGGAAGAAAAATGAAAATGAATATTTCACTAGTATGGATGGCAGCCATTTGCTTACTGATTTCAGGTTGTTCTAATTACAGGGAATTAAACGAGCTAGGTGTCATAATAGCGATGGGAGTTGACCAAAATGACGATCCAAAACAACCTTACCGAGTAACATATCAAGTCATAAGTCCTAGCGGCCTATCCCAAACCAGCACATCAGGAGGTCAAAGCCTCGCTGTCATCAACTATACGATAACAGGAAAAACAATTTTGGAAACTCTTGGAAAATCAGCTTCAGTTATTCCGAGGGAAAATAACACAACACATCTCTCGCTTATTATTATTGGTGAGAAGTTAGCTCGAAATAATCTTGATTTAATCTTTGATGGTCTCGATAGAGGTAAATATTCACGAGGAAGTATCCCGATCTTTATTGCGCGAGGGAAGACTGCTAAGGATGTACTTGGGGTAATTGAACCACTTGAAACTACTCCAGGTAAAAATATTATCAGTACAACACAAAATAATCAAAAGTTGTATGGATCATCTAGTGAGGTGTTAGCTTATGAAATCATTTCTTCACTTTTGAGTGAAGGTAAAGATGCATCACTTCCGGGAATCAGTATAAGCAATGATTCCCAGAAGGCAAAGCAAACAGAAAATTTAGAGACGACGAACCCGACTACTATTAAGGTTAAGGGATTAGCTATTTTCAGAAAAGGAAAATTGGTGAGATGGTTGGATGGAGAAACGGCCCGAGCCGCTCAATTCGTTACATCGAAAGTGAAAAATACCCCCGTTGTGTTACCTTGTGAAAGAGGCAATGTGACAATCAACACAATCGGTGTAAAAAGTAAAATGTTAACCGCAATCCATCATGAAAAACCTGTCATACATACTGATATCAACGTGATGGGAGAACTGTTGGAAACATCATGTGAGATTAATTTAAGCGATCCCAGAGTGTTGAAAAAATTCGAAAAAAAAATGGAAAATGTATTAAAAAAGCAAATTAAAAGGACAATTAGCATCACTCAAAAAGAAAAGTCAGATATTTTTGGATTTGGTGATGCCCTGTCTCGAACAAATCCCGTTTATTGGCGCCAAAACAAAAAAAATTGGGATAACCTATATTCAGATGCGCAGGTATCATTGAAAGTTCATGTAGACATTATCAATTCCGGATTGCGAATGGAACCTTATGAGTCGAAATAATTGAATGAGGAGGTGAAGGAGGCATTGCCTAAAATAAAAATTGATGGATTTCAGTTATTTTGCATGATGGTCATTTTTATGTTTGGTAGTAATTTACTGCTTGATATAGGAAAAAGCGCCAAGCAGGACGTCTGGATTGTGAATCTCTTATCAACTCTTTTTGGGTGTTTACTGTATTTCGTGTATACTTCATTATTTAAAAAATATCCTGACTTACCGATGACCGGCTATCTCCGAAAAATTTGGGGTAAATATATCGGTGGTGCATTCAGTTTTTGTTATATCATCTATTTTATTTATCTGGCTTCAAGAGTGTTACGAGATTTTGAAGAATTATTAATTAGCTCTACTTATAGGCGTACTTCCATAATTACGCTGGGGATATGCATGATACTTGTTTTAATATATGGAGTTCACCTAGGGGTGGAAGCATTTGCACGTGTTGCATGCTTATGCTTTGCCATTATTATCATAAGCCTTTTGATTCTGAACATTATGTTTGTATTGGGAGGATATACAAGATTGGAGAATCTTCAGCCTGTATTGGGCAACGGATGGGGATTGGTATGGAAAGAGTTGATTCCTACAGGTATCACTGTACCTTTTGGAGAATTGATTACGTTTACGATGATCCTTCCGTATTTGAATAAAAAGAGTTCTGCCGTTAAAGTGGGCCTTTTTGCGATAATTATAGGTGGGGTTTCATTAACTCTTAATTCGATCATTCTCTTGTCTGTATTAGGTCCCGAGGCGGTTTTAAGGTCTAATTTCCCAGCTCTTACAGCCGTGAGTTATATTAATATTGCTGATTTTATTGAAAGACTGGATACCTTTATTCTTGTTTTAATGATCATTTTAGGCTTCATTAAAATTTCGATTTTCTTCTTTTGTGCCATTATTGGCGCAGCGGACTTATTTCAAATGAAACCTTCTCTTATGTTCATTTATCTTGTTGGCGGTGTTATTTTCATCTCTTCGATTATGATTGCTCCTAGTTATCAGGCACATATAAATGAAGGGTTAAAAGTCGTCCCTTACCTTTTGCATCTACCTTTGCTCATTGGAATTCCCATTCTTTTATTGCTTACCGCATATATAAAACAAAAATTAAAACCGGCAGTATCATGAAGATGGAGGCTGCCGGTTTTTAAAAGCCGAGAATATGATCAAATATATAAAAATTATAGTAAATAACAAGAGCAGAAAGTAATCTTCTCCACGAGCTACTATCAAATATTGTTTGATACTATAGAAAGAGTGCAATAAACTCAAGCCCTGTAATTTATCAAGGAGCATAATAAGTAAATATGTGCCAAACAAAATTAACAATGATGGCAGCATTCTCACGACAAGATCACCTCGTTCTTTCTTCTTAAAGTGTGATTTATACTCTATAAATATGCACGAAGTCGTACCGGAAAGTCATTAATAGTATACTTGTCCATTTTATTTCTTATAATAAGGAAACTTATACTTGTAGAAACAGCTTGCGTGCCATAAAATGGGAGTATAAAAATGGTCAAGGAGTGTAAAAATGAAGCTGAAATTAATGACGGTCACTATGGGAATCTGTTTTTCGATAATGTTTTCAGGTTGTTCAAGTGAAGAGGAAAGTGTTGTACAAAAAGAAAGCGGACATGAAGGCCATTCAGAGCATACGGTATCCGGAGATCTTCAGGAGGAGACCAGCAGTAAGGAAATAGCACCGGATTTCTTAGCCGAAAAACCAGAGGATATGAAGACAATCTATTTAGCTGTTGCTCAAAATAAAGATTTACTAGAAAAAATACCTTGTTACTGCGGTTGCGGAGAGTCAGCTAACCATAAAAATAATTATGATTGTTTTATCCATGAGAATAAAAAAAATGGTGAAGTGGTTTGGGATGACCACGGGACAAGATGCGGAGTTTGCTTGGAAATTGCTGCGCAATCCATATTGGACTTGAATGACGGCATGAGCGTCAAAGAGATCCGGAATAAAGTCGATGAAAAATATAAAAGTGGGTATGCTAAACCAACTCCTACCCCTGAAGTGTAAGTGAAAAAAAGTATGAAATTCTAGACTGAAAAGATAACTTGGAAAAATGGCTTTGGCCCGATATTCTTTCGGAAAAAGGCCATTTTTTTAATTTCTTGGAGCGGTGGATTTTTCACATATATATTATTGGTCAAAAAGGGGAATACTTCCATTAAACATTCAACCGTAAAGGAGCTATCACCTTGACATTAATCCGCCTTGGTTATGTAGCCATGAGTAATCATGTGCCAAACTGTTCACCATCCCAAACGATGACTTTTGCTCAGTTTTCGAAGATTAAGGACAGAGATGCAGCGATAAGGAAGCTCGAACGCCTTTCAATATCCAATCTTCATAATTGCTGGCGTTTATTGATTCATAACGAAGCCAATAATATTCAGTTCTTTAGGCTTTCTTCAAAACTTATCCCTTTAGCCAATCATCCGGAAATTCCAGAATGGGATTACATAGATCCCATTTCAGAAGAACTGGCTAAATTAAAAACATTCATAAATAATCACCCAAAAATAAGGATAGATTTTCACCCAGATCATTTTGTCATCTTGAATAGTTCAAATATCGAGATTCTGAAAACATCCTTAAAAACATTAAGGATGCATTATACTTTATTAAAAAAAATGGGAGTGGATCCTGAACACCGCTGTGTCTTGCATGTTGGCGGGGGGTATGGCGAGCATGTACAGGCATTAGAGCAGTTTATCCATAATTGGGGTTTGATTCCGGAATCGATTCAAAGAATGGTCATTCTTGAAAATGATGATACTACCTTTACTTTGTCGGAAACCCTTTACTTATGTGAGAAATTGGGAATACCGATGGTTTTTGATTATCACCATCACCTCGCACATCATTTACCAAGTGAAGATTGGAAAGATCATTGGGACCGAATATTGAATACCTGGAGTAATTCCGAACTACCTCCTAAAATGCATATTTCAAGTCCAAGGTCCGATAAAGAATTTCGAGCACATGCTGACTTTGTGGATACTGCTATGTTCATGGAATTTTTGCAACAAATAAAGGGAAGCTTACCACATCTCGATTGCATGATTGAAGCAAAACAAAAAGATGGAGCGCTTTTCCAGTTGATGGATGAGCTGAAAAGTCACAAAGACATAGAAATCATTGATGATGCCAGTTTTTATATTCATTAATGGATTGGGGGATATTTGACAAAGGGAAGTAAATTGAATTCTCTTTATCAAATATCAATTGTTTACATAACATTATTATCGTTAATAAATAGGTGCTATTCCTGTATTCGAATTCCGTTATCAATGAAAAATTGTTTAGAAAGAGCGAGGGGTTAAAAAGTCATAAAAGTTATTGCAAAACTTCTTCATTAACAATCTGGTTAGCAGGGGGAAAAGGCTCCTTTTTTATAATTGGGAATACGATAGTTGTTCTGTTGTCTGTTTGAGCAGCTTTCATATTCCTTTGACTGCCCCCTCTCCAAGGTTCATTTATTTTTACAGAATATATTGTAATCAAAGCCGAATATTCTATAGCAAGGTGAAATCGGCGGCTTTTTTAATATCGAAAGCAGACTATGTTGGAAATTAGAAAAATAGTTATTTTTTAATATTTTATAGACAAAATATAATAAAAACCCCAAAAAACGAGCTCCATATTTGGCTTTTAAAGCTATTGTTTTAATTCTTTGGAGTCATAAGTCAAGAACCGATTAAAAGCGCTCTATGAAGCTATAAGACGGTGAAAGGAGGGTAGTAGATTATTAGCTCTTTTTGGGACGATTTTATAAGAATATTCCGAATGTAACAAAGGATCTCTATTGATACATTCGAAATCCCGTTAAATCAAGGTTTATAAGCGTATCAAAATTTATAAAACTTGCCTTTTTTTAAGCTGTTCACGTACAATGAAAGAAGGAGAAAGGGGAATGAGCCGTTCATGCAAGCAACCTCTCAAAGAATTAAAAATGTCCAGCCGATACGCAGGTTGGATCACATAGAAAAGATGAAAAAATCACTATTAAAATATTGCAGCTACAGGGATTATATGATGTTTTCGATCGGGATAAACATAGGGTTACGTATAGGCGACCTTTTACAATTGCGAGTGAAAGACATCCTTGAGGGTACGCATATAGTCATCGTGGAGCAAAAAACAGATAAAATTAAGCGGTTTCTTGTCAATCCTCAACTTCGTAAGGAAGTTAGGAAGTATGTCCGGAAATCGAACCTGAAAAATGAACAGTATTTATTTCCAAGTCGAAAAGGTAATGGTCCAATCACTAGGGTGCAGGCCTATCGGGTTCTGAACAAAGCGGCTGAAATGGCAGACATTCCGGATGTCGGTACACATACCCTCCGAAAAACCTTCGGCTATTTGCATTACCAAAAATTCAAGGATATCGCTTTACTGCAACAAATCCTTAATCATTCCAATCCAAAAGATACGATGATTTACATAGGACTCACACAGGATTTAATGGACGAAACATTAATGGATTTCTATTATTAACTGAACGGGACAAAGACAACTCCTGTATTTTTCATTCTTTTTATATGGATAACACAGTCCTTTAGAAGAGCGTTATTATAGAGAAACATTATTTCGTTATATTTCTTAATGGATAGATAAAACCGGCATCATTGGTGCGGAGAGAAAGGGCTTTCGGAAGGGGAAACGCTCCTTTTACTAGGAAAATCACCTTCACTGAGGATTTTAAAAAAATAAGAGTTTTGGTCGGGCAAATGTTTTAAATCAACCGAATGACTTTTCAAAAAAGACTAGAATATATATAGTCTTTTCTTTGATATCACCTCTACTGATTTTTATAAAGAATCGCTCAATTTCTTATCAATATAGTATATTAGAAATATTTTTTCTTTTAAAAATCTGTTGTTCTCCGGTTTAACAAATAATAAATCAGAAAGTTATCAGTAATGAATGGTTGCTGCAAAATGAAGTAACTATAATATTATTATGTTAACTAAAATGATATTATCCTACTGTTAATGGACTCATCAGATAAACTGCACCTCAATCGTTAAAGAACATCACATAATTGGGGTGCAGTATGGAGTGGTTGCCAGGAATATTGGTAATAAGTTCGGTTATAAGGTACTCTTATTCATTATATGATCTAGCTCCAAAGGTAAAAAAGCATACTCCCCGTCCTTAATAATCTCACATGTACGAACTGGAATAGGCTGTTTAAAAATAGGCCCATCTATTACTGTAGTATGAAACTCTCCACCTTCTCCGCAGGGGTCAATGCCTCGAGCTTCAAGTTCCTTCACGTATTCATGGGTTAACGTTCGTCCTAAATCATCCTCTCGCATCCCCAATGATAAATTAACGGTTACAATCATCGTAACGAATCCTAGATTCATGAACTCTTCGACAGCTTCACGATGGTTCATTTCCCATAAAGGCATTCCAAGCTTCAATCCGGCATTCTTCGTAACCTTATCATGCCAACAGCCATGGGCAGGCATATCCAGGTCTCCAGTTACCAACACTTCTGCTCCTAGATTCTTTGCATCTTCTAAAAGGCGCATAAATACCTTTTCATAATCAGTCCAACTGGCAGCCGCAGTATATACAGGCAAACCTATTGATTCAGCTTGGGCTTTTATGAGTTCCGGAGGCATTCCATGGGATCTGGAACGTTTTCCTTCCTCCTCCAGCATGACAATCAGCCCTACAGCTTCTCCAAGCTTCAATGCTTTATATAAGGCTAAGACACTATCCTTTCCTCCGCTAAAAGATGCTATGAATTTATGCCCGTGAGCATTATTTTTCCAATCGATTAATTCTGCCATGCAATTTTCCCCTTTATTCTAATGACTTTTACCAATTTCATATTTTGTATTTCATAACTATATTTGTTTGATTTTAACACGGTTGGAGCCTGCAGATAAGATATTAATGTATCTTGATACAAAAAGACTTGATTTAAATGGAATTTCATCCAAAAAAAACTTCTCTATACTGAACTGAACAATATAAGATGATTATTTTAAATCACTAGTGTATAGCTACATATAAATGAATGCCATAAATTATCTTTATATGAGAGAAGTAGATGTTTACCTAGGAATGTATCCAGTGTTTTTTTAATTGGATACAATTTTTTTAATTTTCTGTATTGTAATCGCTTTATTAAGTTGATATAGTTTTAATTGTATCCAATATCGAAAGGTGGACGCTGGATTGGATAATGCTAATTCTAAAAGAGATAAATCTACAATCGTAAAAAATGTAACGAAAAGTCTTAGGAAGGCGATTTTGAATGGGACGTTGAAAAAGGGGGAGCGACTCATCCAAGAGGAGTGGGCAGATCGCCTGGAAGTAAGCAGAATGCCCATTCGTGAAGCCCTTACACAACTTCAAATGGAGGGGTTGGTGGAAATGGTTCCTCATAAAGGAGCAATCGTCACACCGATTACCCGGGATGATATTGAAGAAATTTATCATACCAGGTCTTTGCTTGAAGGCCTTGCTGTAGAAAAGTCGCTTCCTTTTTTAACAAAGGAGGATAAAGAAAAATTAAAGGGAATTTTGATTGAAATGGAAGGGATTCAGTTATCTGATGAAACGAATGAACATTATATCCTTTTGAATGCGGCTTTTCATGAAACCCTCCGAAAAGGGTGCCCATGGCCAAGAGTTCAAAAAATGGTAGAAACGTTGGGGATCTCACCCATTGCGCCGAATTTGCTGATTGATTATTACCCAGAAACGCAACGGGAACACCGGATGATATATGAGGCGGCACTAAGAGGGGATCCTGCAGAACTAAGGGCAGCAGTAGAATTTCACATCTTACGGACTAAGAACAATTTAATTACGTATATGGAGTTGCTGAATACTAAAAATCATCAATAAAAGGAGTGTTAATTGTGTATGATTTCGCAATTGTTGGCGGGGGAATTGTAGGTTTATCGACGGGAATGGCCCTTTATCAGCGGTTTCCTAATGCTAAAGTGGTAGTCATTGAAAAAGAGGCTGTTGTTGCAGATCATCAAACGGGGCATAACAGCGGCGTAATCCATTCAGGAATTTATTATAAACCAGGCAGTTTCAAAGCACGGTTTGCCCGTCAAGGAAGCAAATCAATGACGGAATTCTGCAGGATGCATGGAATTGATCATGATATTTGCGGCAAGGTCATTGTTGCAACAAAACCAGAAGAGTTGCCCCTTCTAGATGATTTATTTTCACGCGGTTTACAAAATGAGCTAGCTATCCAAAGAATCGGAGTGGAAGAGTTAAAGGAAATTGAACCGCATGTTAATGGACTTGGAGCGATTCGCGTCCCGCAAGCTGGCATCGTCAATTATCGTCAGGTAAGTGAAAAGATGGCGGATATCATCCGAGGCAACGGCGGTGAAATCAAGCTGAATACAAAGGTGGAGAAGATTGACGAGGATTTAGATGAAGTCAACATCGACACGAGCAACGGTACAATAAAGGCAAGGGTCGTCATTAATTGCGCAGGATTGCACAGTGACCGTATCGCAGCAGCAGCGGGGTATAAAACTGATATGAAAATTGTCCCGTTTCGCGGTGAGTATTTTAAATTGAAGCCTGAAAAGCGCTTCCTAGTCAATCATTTAATTTATCCGGTACCTAATCCGAAATTCCCATTTCTGGGAGTTCATTTTACGCGGATGATTAGCGGGGAAGTGGATGCCGGTCCAAATGCTGTACTTAGTTTCAAACGGGAAGGTTATAAGAAAACCGATTTCAATGCGAAAGATTTAACTGAAGTTTTAAGCTATAAAGGTTTTTGGAAGCTGGCTAGTAAATTCATGAAGGAAGGGATGGATGAATATGTCCGTTCTTTTAGTAAAAAGCAATTTACGAAAAGCCTGCAGGAATTAATTCCGGAAATTCAAGAAGATGATTTAATCCCTGCACCTGCTGGAGTCCGGGCACAGGCATTACAGGATGATGGTAATATGGTGGATGATTTTCATATTATAATGGGAAAACGGACCATTCATGTTTGTAATGCACCGTCGCCTGCAGCAACAGCATCAATTGAAATTGGAAAAGAGGTTGTTAACCGCATTCCGGAACAATCACACTTATTGGAAGCTGCAATGACAAATTAAAATTCGTTAAAGAGAGAGGAAGAAGCCTCATGTTCAATGGTAAAACTATTTTCATTGCAGGTCATGCACGTTTACCTCAAGGGATGGCAGCGAAAAGTGTCTTTGAAACATTGACGATCACTGCAGAAGTCGATACTAAATATGGGGTTGTCCTGGAAGCTTCCTGTACATTGGCAACAGAGCATGGCCGGGAATTCATTGGGCGTTTATTAAAAGGGATCAGTTTAAATGATGGTGTTGATGACGCGATAGAATCGATTACTTCTTATTATCGGGGGAAAGCGGCTAATGCATTGATTGCTGCATTAAAGGACCTGGATCTCCATTTTCAGCAAATTAAAGCAGGAGAAAAAACGAAACTACCAAGTTAGTAATATAATATATCAGAATAATATGTTAAAAGTGTTGACATTTTTACGGAAAAACGTTTTAATGTAATTAAGCCAATATTATGACATTAACACCTTTTGGAAAATACCTTTTCAGAATCGTGTAAAGATCTTAATGATTGGAAACAGGAAAAATAAATCATACATAAACTGCATATTCGCTGTGACTCTATTTGCATAGAGCAGTGAAGTGAATATAAGCCAGTTGTACAGTTGGATTCCCATTTTATTTGGGGATCATGTGCGACTGGCTTTTTATATTTCCTGTTAACTTTGTCACCTATATTACAAATAACAGGAGGAATCATTCATGAACATTGCAGAAAAAAAGAGAGCGAAGTTTGAGAGGAAAACAGAAAAATACGAGGTGAAAGTTCACCCTCAATCCAGCCGTTTATATCATATTGAAATTTCAAAAGAGGCGATTGCTGCTTTTTTAGAAACGGTATCCAAGGATAATCAGTCTGTTCAACATCTGGAATATACGCCATATGCACGACTCATCATTGCTTCATATCTTTTGGATCAAGTAGGGGAAGACTTTGGTGAATTGCTTCGTAACATCGTTCATGATCGGGAATCCGGCGGCTTCACCCTTGGCTTGGAGGGTGTCACGGAGAATACAGATGAATATGTCATTTTTGCAACGGCCATTTCATACTTGCTGGGAACTCCAAACCATGATTCCATGTCAGGTAAATATTATGCCCGCTTCAGTGTTCAAGACACGGATAGCAGTGATTCATATTTACGTCAGGCTTATCGTTTATTTACACTTCATACGGATGGCACCTTTGTAGATGAACCAACGGACTGGTTACTAATGATGAAGATGATCGAACAAAATGCACGCGGTGGCGAATCACGTTTATTGCATTTAGACGATTGGAAAGAGCTTGATATGTATCTGAATCACCCATTATCCAGCCACAAATTTACGTATAAAGCTCCAAAAAGTAAGAACGTTGACCAGGAAATTGAAAGATTGACCTTCTTCAATCATAATAACAAACCTGGTGTATGTTTTATCGATCAATTTGTTTATCCTGAATCAATCGAACAAGCCAAATACTTGCGCGATTTATCCAATTCATTAGAAAGTGATGAAAGTGTACTTGAACTTGAACTTCCTGTTGGAGATTTAGTTGTTGTCAACAACATATTCTGGCTTCACGGCCGCGCTGCATTTGAAAAGGATTCGAACCTGAATCGTGAATTACTTCGCCAACGCGGAAGGTTCAATCAATAGTTTCATTTTGTAAACCCAAATGTTTTTTTCATCCCCAAATACCATTTTTAAGATAAATTCTTTTCAACCCAAGGGTTGGAAAGCAATTTATCTTTTTTTTAAAAGGTTCAGATAAGGATTAAAGTTGTTAATGGAAGAGAAAAAAAGAGGACATTAAACTGAAGTGAACCCCAAAAGTTAGACACTTTATTTACTTAGGCAGCCTTGAGGGCATGAACCCGG
>NZ_JVPL01000124.1:0-15043 GCF_001054655.1 Bacillus sp. 220_BSPC | reverse complement strand
TTTTTCTCTTTCCGCTTGTTCTGCTTTTTCTCTTTCCGCTTGTTCTGCTTGTTCTGCTTTTTCTCTTTCTACTTGTTCTGCTTGTTCTGCTTTTTCTCTTTCTTCTTGTTGTTTTTTCTCTTTATCTTCTTGTCCTTTTTCCTCATTGTCTTCCTCATGATTGGTCATTACTTGTTGATGGTGCACTTCAGTTTCAGTTTCAGTTTCCTCTTCCAGTTCTTTATAGTATCCAATTATACAAGGAATTAAAAACCAGGCTAGTAAAAGGAAGGAAAGAACAATTATTAATATCCCTTGCCAAACAGACTTCTGGTTTTTTCTTCTAATTTTACACCACCAAATAGTTACTAGGATGATAATAATAAGAAGAATATTCCACCAAGCAGAAATTATACACTGAATAGTGAAAACAAAAAGTGATATAATAAATATTATTAGACATAACCAAAATAGTATTTTCAGTAATCTCACAATTTAACCTCGTTCCCTTAGACATTGAAGTATTTTTCATTTAACTTATATATTCCCTCTTCATACCTCTTACAATTTCTTCGTACTCTGCTCTCATATTTAATCAACTTTAGTTTTAGCTAGACTGCTAGGCTTATGTAATAAAATAGTAGTATGTGTTGTAAGTACCTTCCAAATTTATACTGAATTTCTATGTAATTGTGATTGAGTAGGGAAATAGTACAGAAAGGTTTTCTAATTTTTGTTAAGCTATTTTTATCCTCCTCTGATTAGTCGATTAGAACCATGCTAATATTATCATACAATTGGAATAAATGCGTTAGGGAGAAAAATTTTCTAAAAAGAGAGTTTATTTTAAAATGGGAACTCAACAATTCTGTAAGCTATTTAATTAGAATATATTTATTTTTGCTCATCAATGTCAATAATAAAAAAGCTAGTAAATCCACTTAATTACTTGATTATTAGCGTGTTTTATATTTATATACGGTAATTTACACGCAAAAGCGCCTCAATTGACATCAATTTAATCCCAAACACACGGAGCATGAAATTAACATGATTGGGTCAATGGAACACTAATAGCACCTCAAATTATATTCTTGTTATGAAAACACAAAGACGTTACTATTTTTAGTAACGTCTTTTCGACTCTCAACTCTTTAATGCAAACCTCTAAAACCTCTTCAATAATCTTTATCCTTTTTTTATGGGTAATTTATTCAATCTAGTGATATTGCACCCCGTACCAAACACAAAAAGACACTCCTACTTTGAGTGCCTTCAATGTTTTCATGAGTTTTTTTTCGCTCCAATATATTACTAATACATTATTTTATTTTTCATACAGTCTTTACAGAACTAGGCAAAAAAACTGAATTAAAAGGAAAATACTCATGTTTCTTTTCTCATGTTTCTTCTTTCTTTCAGCCATTTTAATTCTTCTACTTTATCCTGTAATTCATAAATATTCTCAAGTGTGTGTTCGACAATTTGTATAGCTATTTCCAACTCTTGTTTTGTTGGAATCTGTAATTCATGAAGTGCTTTATTGCCTAAAAATCTATGTTCATGTAAAATATCTGCATGACGCTTAGTTAGATATTCCCTTTCATGTAATCCATTTATTTTTTTTTCTATATTTCTACCTTGTATACCAACATTGGAACATATTGCTTCTATAATAGCTCTTAGGCAAGCAGAACAAGATAAAAGTAAATTTTGATTATAGGTTTCAATTATTTCTTTGTATATATTCTTTATTTTACTTGGTAATACAAAGTAATTATTTGTTTGTTTAAAGTCCGTTTCCCTATTAGGAAATATCCTTATAGTCTCCTCAAGATTTCCAGAATTATAGTCTATATCTTCACTGTTTACCCAAACTTCATAAAAAGAAATTTGCTCACATCCCATACATTCGATAATTTTCCACTCTCCCTTTGCATAATCTATCTGCATTTCTGGAGTGTTATCTGGTGTATATTCTCTAATAAACTCTTTTACAATATTATGTTTTGTTTTTTGTTTACACTTGTTACAATAGACTTTCATATATGTCCAACCTCTCAAAGATAAAATTTATCTCCAACCAATTTTGGAAGTTAGTGCGCTATTAATTAATATAATATCTACCTTAGACTTCATTTTCTGTAATTCTATAATTAGTTAGTAACAAAAATAAATATATTACAAGTACGTTCATACTTTTATTACACTCAGTTTGAGTAATTAATCCATGCGCAATTTTGTTTCTAAGATTAAAACCTGCTTGTTCAACCATTACAACTTGTACAAGGGTATGATAAATTTCTCCTAATGAAGACTTTACATCATCCCTATTTAAAAATTCATTAAACGTTATTTCATGTTGTGCTACTCCTTTTTTTATCGATGTTGTAACATAACCAGAATTAGAAAACATTCTTCTAAGACAAGATTCAAATTGTGGAACTAATATGTGTAACGAGCTAATATAATCTCCTTCAAAAAACCTCTTTATCCCTATTTCAATAAATACTTCATTTTTGCTATCGAGTAACTCCCAACTTTTAATTTTATCTAATAAGTTGTAGCAATTTAAATCGTTTTCATCTATTAATTTGTCAAACAATCGCACCAATAAAGTTTCTTGTAAGTGCATTAAATAGTTACTTATAAAACTTAATTCGAATGAATCTTCTTCTTCAACTTCCTGAAAAACTTTCTTTCCATCATATATAATGCTTTTACTCGCTAGGTACTGTAATGGAAACTTTTCATTTTGCTTTTTGGTTTGTTCCATTACTACATCAAGATCTGGAATAAAAATAATGGACTTAGAGAGTAAGTTAAGTGATTCATTAATTTCCACTTCAAGATACGGGTTTAATATTTGATCAATAGCTTCAATTGGAATAGAAACAACTGTGGATATTAATGATAACTCCCCATTAGTTTCTACCTCCTCGTATGTCCTCCTAATAAGTATTTTCATTTCATCTATTTTATTTTTCTCACCAATATCTGCATAATGTTGTAAGGCTTCCTCCAAAAAGTGTGCTTTTACTATACTACTCTTATCTTGTCTCCCTTGTTGATGTTCAGCTTCTTCCTCATAAGACATCCCTATTTCCAATGAATATTTTTTCCTTGTTTCTTCATTTTTCTTTAATATTTTACTCCACTCCATTAATTCTTTGCAGAAGTATCTATGGATATAATGCTTCTTATTTTGAATAAAATACTGCCTAGATTTATCAAGTATTTCGTAACAATAAACTTTATTCTCTTCTTGTATTATAGAAGTTAAGGGACTCTCTTCTATCACTCGATACAATTTAGCAATCTCCAAAACCCAGCTATATTCTTGTGATTCATCAAATTCTTTTATCTGATTTACCACATGCTCCTCTATTCGTTTAGCATATTGTTCATTTTTCATCTTTAATGCTACTTGAATAACTCTCGCCATATCCTCTAAGTAACTAAAATATTCCCCATTTGCTAGATGGGTAAGTGCAACTTCAAATAAGGTAGGTAAAAGAATTTGAGATAGTAAATATTTATTCCTAACAACATACTTATCACCATGTTCAAACAAGAAATCTGAATATCTGCTAATAAAAAAAACATTCTCTGTTTCTTCTAATCTCTGTTCATAATATTTATATTGTTCGACAGTAAATTTCTCTACATCTGGAAATTTAAATCCATTATTAAGTTCCAACATGGGGGTAAATCTTTGTGAATGGTTGCCAAATATAAAGGGGGTTTGTGCATGTAATGATAATACTTCTATTTCATATTGAGCTATTGTTGCAATTTCTTTATTTTCCTCATTTCTAGCAACTTCTTGAATAACTTTAAACATATCTGCTAATTCAGATAAATGCTGTACATACTTTGTTTCCTCAATTGCCCTTAGTTTCTCATTAATTGACATTTCATGACCCCCTACTACCTTCTAATTAAGATCCGTATTTCGACACTGTATGAATTTTGAAACATTGCAGTAAATATAGTACCTACAACCCACTATAGTATACGGTTAAATTTTACCATTTTACCAATAGAAGGCATAATTTAATTTCGCAAAATAATCATAAATTACAAATAAAAAAGAAGTGCATTTATGACACTCCCTAATTATTTATTTCTTTATTTTGTTGTCTAATTAAAATTTCCATAATCCCATACCATTTTTCAATAGGTTAGTTCCACCATCTTGACTACCTTTAACAGACAGTTTAGCGATCTTATCACCCTTTGTAACAATAAATAAGGTCATACTCAGGTTGATTTGCTCCGTATTGGACAGAAACCTCATAACCCGCCCAAGCAAATAAGGTTGCAGTAAAAGATTCAGTAGAAACACTCACTTGATCCTGTGAAATAGTCTTTTTAATTTTCATTATATAAAAACCTCACATTTTAAAATTAACGTAAATAATCGGAAAGAAACTGAACAAAATTAGAATTTAAAACGCATTCAAAATCTGCATGGGAAAAAATATCTTCTGCCATTTTAGTATTTATGTTAAACCCTAGTCTTCTTATTATTCTAGAATCAACTATCTTAATTTTGTTGTCTTCAAAACCTAATATTACTTGGATTTTGTTGTACCCCTTTTCACATAACTCTTCATATGTGCCAAACTCAAATGAATTGGTCTGAGTACATTTTGCAATACAAGCAAGTCTATTTCTTCCATTTTCATCAGTTATAAAAGAAGTGCCATATATATCATCATAGTCTTTTGAATCTATTACAGATATTAGCATATATCTTAAATCTCTACTTGGGGTTTCATTAAGGACAGTTTTACAATTAACTAGTGATTGAATTTGGCTACGATATTTCTCCAACTGTTTTCCACTACTCTTGCCCCTTGTTTCCACAATCAAATTCATAGGGTCAATAAAAAAATCTGGAACAATATGTTCTCCGTATCGTTCACTCAACAAAACAGAAAATGGTTGTACATAAATGTCATCACAATCGATCTTGAATGTTCCTAGTGTAACAGCATTATAGAAATAAATTTCGCTTGGATACCCATAACTATTAGGTGTATATAAATCAAATCCAATGCAAAGATTCTTATTTCCAAATGTATAGTCATAATTACAATAGGAAAACTCATAATTATGCGGGCATTTATGACCACTACCATTCCAACCAAAAGTGATTATATTTGAGCATGTTTTGCATTTTGTATCATAACTGTAATCAATATTCGTATAGTATCGTGATTTCATTTAAAATCAACTCCCTTTATTATAGTTATCTACTATTGTTATTAGTATCAGTTACTGAAATCTTACTAAAGCTTACAGAAAGTAATCATAACCTTTAGACAAAGGAACTAGTATAATTCTACCACACAGTTATAATTTTCCATATATTCAAAAACATTACATATTATTTTCATAGATGATATACAGTCTGTACATTCGTTATGTATCCAATACTTTTTAATACAATTTAATATTCTTATTGGATCTATTACATCCTTCAGGAACATATCCTTAAGTTAAAAAAATCGTATTTTATCCACCTTATTATGGAAAGATATTAATTTATAAAAAGCGATAATACATTAATTGTATTATCTTTTTTTAATTGCATTTATTAATTTTAGAATTTAATATTACCCTATATATGCCTATTAATATCGGTAATAACCCCATTGATTCTTTGTGACAAGTGGGTTGCATAAGCTAAGTCAATATAATCTTTTGGAGCAAGTACAGTTGCCCCTTTAATCGGATATAAAAAGTTATTCCTTATACTTTCAACTTCCGATACAAGTTGGGCAATATCTCGTGGTGGTATAGTTCCAAGCCCCTGAGTATTGTATAAATTAAGAAAATCCTGTAATTTTTGGCGGTGATACCTAGAAACAGTTCGGCCAAAATGCCTTGTATACGCGGACGCAATTGATTCTAAAGCATGATAAGCTTTAAAGGCAACAACTTCTTGTTTATTAACATTATTTATAATATGTTGTTCAGCACTATAAATAAATCTTTCAGCTAAGTTCTTGTAAATTTCCTTCTCTGTCAAAAAGAATAACCCCCTTTTTTATCTCGTTTGGATAACGCCCCTCAAACAATACCTGTGGAGCAATCTTACAAATGGGTATTATTAAATTTTCCAAGATGAATTCACTAAGAAGTTCACACATGGTTTGAATAACATGATAACCACTACTTATTTCATAAGTTCCAATTATGTAAAAAGTTAAAGAATCTAAATTTTTTTTATTATATCCCTTAACTAATATCATACTAATTTCCAGTTCATCTAGTTTTTCTTTTTGTTGATAAAAAAGCTTAGAAAGATAATCAAGATTTTTATAATTTAATAGTTCTTTTACGGAAGAAAGTTCTTTGTTATAAACATAAATCTTTTCTCTTAAACTTTTATGTTTAAGTTTATTTTTTTTTCGATTTATCACATAATCCTCAAATTGCTCTAAATCCTTATAAGTAAATCCATTAGATCGTTCTAATAATAAGCTTTTCCCACGTTCAGTAATAACAAATGTTCCTTGATCTATATCCTCAATAAGTCCAGCACTTTTCAAATCAAACTTGGTCCATCTAATCCTACTCTTTAATTTTGTTTCCTTTCCACTTGATAATCTTTCTTCTATCTCGTTATTGGATAGATTAAACTTTTCACAAAAATATTGATGAATACCGTGTAAATTTTGCTCAGCACCATTTTGTATAAAACTCAAAAAATGAAACAATAATTCTTCATTTTTAGGTAAAGACATTTTCTTCCTCCTATAACTAATTTACTAGTAATTTATCCTTATTCTATTATTTTGTGAAAATTTTTACAAATATTTTCTTTTACAATATTTATTTTTTAGTTTTGAATCGATAAAAATAATAAAAACTCCATTCACATGAATGAAGTTATTATTATTTGCTTTTTTATGTTTGAAACACTCGATTAACTTTATGTTTTGCCTTTTTGGCTTTATGTTTTCAACAATAAACCTAAGTTTAATCGAAGGTTTCATGTTTTATTCTTTCCCTTACCTAATTACCGAAATTTATTTCTTAAATTTAACTTCTTTATTGTTAAGCCATTGCTTTAACAGAGTTCTCATTCTCAAACTAGGTATGTATATGTTAATTGATTCAGCATCAGGTTTTCTTATAGCACTTCTCCACATCCATTGTAATAAGTCGCTAAGTGCTAATAAATCCTCATTCACTTTAACCCCTGCATCCTCAAAAAATTGTTTTTCAAAAGGTTTCATATATAAATTATAAACAAATGCTAGATTGTGAGTATCTTGATACTCATTGGTTGCTCTTGTTGTCCACGGAATAAATCCCTTAGTATATCCTTTTCCTTGAAGCCTATATTTCATTGATTTCTTTGTTGTCCAAAGATTATCGTTTGATTTTCCACACTTCCTAAAAAATGTATACAAATTTTTCTGTAACCTGTCTACTACCTCATTACTTGCAAATTTTATCCAAGTTGATGACAGTTCATTTCCTTTCACTTTTCCATCAGTAACATAGTTAGTATTTAATTTTCCTTCATAGATATTAATTAAATTTTTAATATTACTTCGACCTTCAGCATAAGGATTATGTTCAACCAAACAGTATCCAGCTCCTACTTGGTTAACACTCTTATACGTATAATCTATATTAAATAAATCATAATAGTATCTTTGTATTTGCCCATCAAATAAATAAGTTAGTATGTACGTTTCATTAAATAAATCAAATACAGATGCAGGAAATGTCCAAAACATCATAATATCTCTATGTAGATAGATATTTCCTTGTTGTGCATGATATTTGATATTGGCGTATCGACCATCAAATACCCCATTGTAACTTTCATCAAGCCAATTAACTTTTCTATCTATTACTTCAATCATGTTTGCGTTTAATAATATTTCAATGTCTTGTTTTGTTACCTTTTCCACCTTTTCTATAACATTTGCAACTTCATCTAAAATCAATATGTAGCCTGCATCTTTTAACAGTTCCATAACTTCATCATCAAACATACTAAATAAAGCATGTGTCGTGACTATACTTTCACCATTTGCAAGTAATTCTTTAAAGTGTTTTAGCTTTGTTCCTTTACCAAGCTTAGCATCTGGTTCAACCATAAATGGACAATCTACTAAAATGTTATTATGTATTTCATCTAAATATGGAGAAACATATAAAAATCTTTTACTTTTTTGATGGCGGTTCATGTACTCCTTTGCCCATGATGTTTTACCACTACCCATAATAGAATCAATAACAGTTACTTTTTCCAAAATAAATCTTCCCTTTCATTTTTATATTTTTATATTTTTGTATTAGAAGCATCTTTTCCATAACACTTATTTACCTACTGCATTTTCATTATGTAAAAAGTGCAAAAACCAATTACAAACCCTTATATATCAAGGGTTTCAGGCTCTATCCCTTAAAAAAGAATATATAAAAGTGCAACATAGAATTCATTTCACTATGTACTTTTTTCCACCATCCTTTGGAAAACTGTCGTTTTCCAAAGCCTAGCCGAAAAAGTACCAAAACGGCTCGATATAGTTTAAGAAGGGATATTTTGTGTTTTTAATTTATTTACATCAAATTTTATATTGTTGAATCTCGAATTATATCCCTTCTGTATTGCCTTGCAATTAATAATCCACAAATCCTCAGCATCTTTTAGTGTTTTTTTATCATCCCAATGTTGAATAACTTCCCATGTAAAAGCATCGAATCCATATTTTCTAATTGCTTGTGAAATCAGTGTATTATAGTTAGGATTATTTTCATTAAAAGCATGACATTTATGTTCACTAATTCTTCGTGCTAGAGGTCTTGTAGTGCTTCCAACATATTTATCATTGGTAATAATATTAGTAGCAACATAAATAGTACAGGTATCTTCTCTGTAAAAGTCTTCTGGATAAGTTCTACTTCTATTTCTCCTAGCATTGCTGACTGCAGACCAATCCACTTGATACCATGAGATTTGTTCTGGTCGCTCATTACCTAGAATATAATGAGCATTGTTACCAATGCCTCTCCTCTCAACAGTTTCATAATGTTGTAGCATAGTTCTAATGAGTGCACATTCTATATCGTAACTATTTATCGTATTATTTTTTTTAAAATGCCTTTTACAAATATCATTTCCAAATCGTTCAACCGCTTTAGCTCTAGTAATTGTTTTCATTATTATTAACCTCCTTTTATTCTATCTTGGTCACAAGTACCTACTTCATTTGATTTGTTCCAGCATCTGCCTAAGTATCATAATTATCCCCCTAAAAATTTTCTTCTCTTTTTATCAAAATCTGTTGACAAGAGATATTGATTACATGTATTATTAAGGTAAGGTTGAATATCTACGTCTAAAAAAAGAGAGAATAATTTTATTATACAACATTATAGTGAATTTGTCAATGTTTTTAAAGCAATAAATCCTTTCTATTTTTACTGTTCTTAAGGTCATTAAAGGATATACAAATAAATACATATAATAAGCCAATGTTATAAAAAATTGATTATATAAACAAAAAGCCCATTCAATTAAATTTTGGATGGGCTTTTTTAAATTCAAATGAAACTATTCTAAAGAGCTTTGGAAAAAAATCCATTTTTACAAAAAACATTATTATTCCCTTTAAATTTTCTAGTTGTAAATTTATTTTCTCTAATCAAAATCCTCCCCTCACATATGTGGGTAAATCATCAAAATTTTATTTCTTTATCTATACTCTTTATGATTCTGTCAGTTTCGCTTAATGCAACAATTATTTTTTGATAGTACAAAATGTCTTGAAAACTCAATTTCTTATTTATACGATCCTTAAGCCACTTTTGAGCTGGTTGGTATCCGCCGATAAAATATTCCCAAGCCACTAATGGGATATTTTCAAAGTATTGTTCATCATTTATCCAGATACGACCTACTTGTTTTTCGATGTCAGTTATTTCCCAATCTTTTTTTACTATTTTTCGCGTTATCCGATTATCTCCATCATTGGGGTATCCAGTAATGTATTCTTCTACTTTATGTGATTCCAATAAATGTATTTGCCGCATTTCACTTCCTAATTTCACCAATGCCCAAAATTCTTTTTGATTTTTCGGATAGGGAACACGCGGAAAATCTATTTTTAGAAATTCCTTATACTTCCCACGATAAGAAAGGGAGTGTAATATAGCATAAATGTAGTCTAGTATATCAATAGGCGAAAAGGTATTTTCGGTTTTCTCCTTTTCCAGTGTAAATTTTAATCCTAGCTCGTCTGCTATTTTCTCAACTATCTCAAGGTTTAGGTTTGGAACTCTTTTATTTTCTGAAAGTGAGATTTGTGCTGATGTTTCTTCGTAAAGATACAAAGGAAATGCCAGTCCAGCACCATATTGTCCAGCAGTACCCGTAAAATTAATATCGGTAATATTTCTTGTTAGAAAATAACCGAATTTCTCTGTTATTGCTTGACGAGGAAATGTAACAATTATATTTTCCTTATCTAGAACATGGTTCATAATACGTTCTCGACCTCTATCAATCAAATCGCTTGAGTAGTATATAAATCTATTGTCAAAAGGTCTGTAGGATATTTTTTGTATCTTATCCATGTCAAATTTTCCAAGTCGTTTTTGGTTTAGCCATTCTTCCTTTTCATTTAAAGAATATTTAATCACTAGTTCTCCGTTCGGAATCTCTTTGTCAAAAAAATCTTTTATCTTAGAAGACATATGTTCCTTACTAAAGTCAATTACCAAACCATCTCTATGAGTTTTTATACCGCTTGTATAGACACGGAATAAATCAGAAACACGAAATCCTTTGATATAGTTTTTTTCAACATCATAATTTTTTGGAATGAAAAAATAATCTGGACTTCTAGGAACTAATTTTGTCCAAGAAATATTGTTTAAACTGTTCATAGATAAAACCTGATATTTTAACTCTCTTTTTCCAAAAAGGTCAAAGTGGTATACTTCAGCATATTCTTTAGACTTTTCCTTACCTGTCTTCACAAAAATATTGATACTAACTCCCTGCATAATATCAAATACATTTTCGTCTTTTGAACCATCGGGAGCAGTTTCTTGTTTATTTGTACTCCCATGTAAGTCAAGAATATATATTTTATCAAAACTTTCTAAAAGACTTTTCCGCACTTGTTTATGAATTATCCCATCAATAAAACTGTTATTTGAAATAAAAGCTAAAATCCCTTCACCATTCTTTGAAATATAATATTGAGCGTGTCTAAAAAATTTCAAATAATCATCTGATAATGGATTGATGTTTTTCTCATTTAAGTCTTTTTTGTAATCAACCATAAGATTCTCTATCCAATTAGACTTGTTAGAACTACTTACAGAATACGGAGGATTTCCAATAACGCACATAACAGGAGTATCTCTCTTTATATAATTTGCTTCGTTTGCTTCACTACTTAACCAACTAGCAAATAGCGTTCCTGTATCTGGATGATGTTCTTCAAGTGTGTTGGTAAGATAAATATTGAAACGTTGGTCTTTTTTAGAATTAAAGCCTGTTTCAGTTAAAAGCAAATCTAACTTAAGATGAGCCATAGCATAGGAAGCCATTAACAACTCAAATCCATTAAGACGCGGTATTAAGTCCTCTTCAACATATCCTCTCCATGCACCTTGCAAAGATTGAAAATTCGTTTCGTAAATATGTCTTATTACTTCAGCAAGAAATGTTCCTGTACCTGTGGCAGGGTCAAGAATCTGTACTTTGTGTACTTCTACTTCTTCAAAAACAGGTTTACTTTTCTTTTTCCCTTTTGTTATACCAACCATCTCTCTTTTTATTTTAGTTTTAGTAGTATCAGCTAAACCCTGTAATAGGTTAAATTCATCTTTTAATATGTCATTCACAGCTCGTACTATAAAATTAACCACTGGCTTAGGTGTATAATAAACCCCTCTTGATTTCCTTAGTTTTGGGTCATAAGCTGAAAGAAAGGTTTCATAAAAATGAATAATAGGGTCTGTAGTTTGAGTACTTTTCCCAAAGTTATTTGTAGCGCCAAAACATCTGTAGCTCTAAATACTTCAGCCAAATTATCAACTGTTGTTCTTATTCTTTCGTCAATATCATAACCAGCAACATATTGAAATAGTTTACGTAAAAATGGATTTGTTTTAGGAATTAGTTCTGCGGCTTCTTGACGAGTAAATTCATCTAAAGTTGTATCGTGTAATCGAGCAGCAAACATACCGTAAGCTAGAGTTTGTGCATAAATATCAGCGAACTCTTTTGGCTGTAAGTCATGAATGAGAATTTGTTTAAAAGAATTATATTGGTCTTTTAAAGAGGTGGTTTCCAGTGAGTTCTCATCTGAAGTAATAGCCTTTTCAAGAATGTTCTCTAATAACCTTGCTTTACCAGCCATCATTTCTGCTAATTTTTTAGGAGATTTAATTGTCTGTCCTATAAAGGTGCAGAACTCCTGTATTAAATTTAAAAAGTTTCCGAAGTTTTCTGGTAACGGAACAACCCTTCCATCTTTAATTTCACCAATTCTTATTTCATGTGTTAGCTTACCTTGTCTGTAAAATTGAAACCATATGTAATCCGTTATTATAAGATTATCTAAGGCAGTTTTATACCTCTCGAATTGTTCTTTGTATTTTTTTGAGTATAAATCTTTTCCAATATCTTTTGCTTCAATGTAACCGATAGGAATCTTACCTTTTGTAATTACATAATCTGGATTTCCGCAATCAGTTACATTCGCAGGCTCATTTGTAATTTCAATACTTTTAGTAATCTTCCTAAGTAAGACTTCTAAATCCCCTCTATAACTGTGTTCTTTAGATATTCCCGAAGCATAACGTTTTGCTAATTGTTTTAAATAATCATTTAATGGCATTTCCTCACCTCTAAATATCGTTGAACAATAATACTACCACATATTTCATATTTTCCTCAATTCTATTTTATTTATGTTGAATTTAACCATAAAATATGCTAAATAGAAAAACCGCTCTTCGAAGGGCATTTTGTTCAAATGGTCATTTTTCATTAGCCCAATTTGAACTATGTCTTTAGAGCGGTTTTCTTTATCCTTTGATAAAATCATAATTTTATACGTCTTTACCCATCAGCAGGTACAAATTCTCCATCTGCATTATATTCTTCTGGATTATCTGAACACTATTCCTCACCCTGACCATTACTTAAAATTCACACGAAAAAGCATCTCAATTGACATGCTTTTCAAAAGAATTACACGTAACAAACATTCAAAACGAGTGTGGGAGTGGAAGTGCTACTCTCACATTTCGAAAATGTTATCCTTGAAATGGTGATATGTAACCGCCTATAAAGAAACACACCCAATTATATAGTGAGTGTGTTTCTTGCTATTAAAAATACTAGCTCATAAAGGTGGGTTTCTTTCAGTACTCCATATTGCTAAGCTGATTAAATTTTTCATTTTGTTCCCTTAATGCTGTACCCCAAATGGCAAAGGTACTTCTCTGTCATCTTTAGGTCGCTGTGACACAACATTTTTTGAAGGGTAAATACAGCACCGCCGTTCATTAAAAACCCATTTATAAATGTTGTATTTCTAACAGGATATAGGTGAAAATATTGATAACCAATAATGTTTTCGGCACTTCTCCACTGTTGATTTCATGATAAAATATAAATGAATAGAAACCTTTCACATCTTTTGACCTGAAATGGAGGTCTTGAACGTGAATGGTAGTATAACCCAAAATAAAAAAACAGGTAAATGGGATTTCGTCTTTAACGGTGGGATAGACCCTTTGACTGGCAAACGAAAACAGATTCGCCGAAGAGGCTTTGAATCAAAGCGAGATGCAAATGATGAAATGACAAGGGTAAAGGCTGTAGTTTTAGAGAATGAATTTCTTGATCTAACAAAAATGACCTACGGTAAATATATGGAAGAATGGTTTCAAGAAAGAAAAAGTCGTCTACAAAAATCAACCTTTGAGATTCACTCCATCTTTTACCAAAATGTTATAAAACCAAAAATTGGTCATCTTAAAATACAGCAAATTGCTCCAATTCAAATTCAAAAATTTGTTAACGACCTAGTGAACGACACGTCTTATTCGGAACACACTGTCCATCTCATCTTTCGAATTGTCAGTGCATCCCTTAAGAAAGCTAAAGTCTTGAAACTTATAAAGGACAACCCTTCCACTGGGATTACACTTCCAAAAATAAAACAAAAAGAAATAAATGTTTGGTCTGTAAAACAGGTCAATTTCTTTATCAGCGAAGCTAAGAAGATAAAACGACTCACCCGCTGTCATATCGGATTTCTTATGTCAATCTTTACAGGGATGCGACAAGGAGAGATTCTTGGACTAAGGTGGAAAGACATTGACTTTGAGACACAAACGATATTTGTAAGGCAGACGCTTACACAGAACGCAGAGATTAAGGCAGGAGCAAAGAATGAAGCAAGCATTCGCTCCATTCACATCCCTAGTAAATTAATGGAAGAGTTAAGGACACATAGGAAACAAACCTTGAAGGAAAAGCTATTACTTGGCTCAAGCTATCGTGACCTTGACCTAGTCATCTGCACAAAAAGCGGAAAGCCCATGATACCGAGAAACTTCCGCAAAGAGTTCTATAATCTAACAGAGAAAATCACTTTGCCTAAAATTCGATTCCATGACCTTAGGCATACACACGCTACTATCTTGATTCAACAAAATGTGAATGTAAAGCTCATTTCCGAAAGACTAGGTCACTCGGATATTGAAACAACTCTCAATACTTATAGTCATGTCCTTCCCGATATGCAGAAATCTGTCTCGGATAAATTGGACAAAATTATAGGAATGTGACCGAATTAGTGACCACTACACATTTACAATACCTAAAATGTAGTCATATCAATGTTTCAGCTACCTCCTATCCATACATGCCCGAAGAAGGAATGGTTGAAGAAGGCGAGCTGAAAATCCACCAGGCTTCACATGCCCGCTACTTCGAGGACTTCTTGAAGTTCGTCGAATATGGCGAATCGATGCCGGAAATCATGAAAAACCAGGTCAT
>NZ_JVPL01000123.1:0-1315 GCF_001054655.1 Bacillus sp. 220_BSPC | reverse complement strand
AACCACAACTCACTACCTGGTAAATAGCAACAAAGTATGTGAAAACAGCCTTTAGATAAGACTCAAATCGTCCAGGATTTTTGTACACCCCTCAGTTCGAAATCCATTTCCCTTCCTTTATACTCGCTTACTTTTCTTCAAGAACATGGATGAATCACGTTATTTCCCCTACAAGAGAAAACAAAAAAACTCACCGGTTTGAGGTGTTAAAAGGATATCGGTAATGATAGGATTTGCAATTTGAACAGAATAATAATGCCCCCTCGTTAATATGCTTTTAATGATGGATTTGTTAAAAGGGGGCATTAGTTATGAATGAGAACACACAGGAAACCACCAATATGAGGAATAACTCGGGAATGTTTGTTGCACGCTCTTTAGATGAGATTCGTTTTTGGTCAAGAATAATGAAGGAACACTCTTTATTTCTAAGACTAGGTTTCAGATGTGAAGATACACAGTTAATTGAGGAAGCTAATCAGTTTTATCATTTGTTTGAACGGATAGAACAGCAATCCCATTCATTAACAAATCAAGCTGATCCCGAACAGATCAGGAGATTTAACTCGGAGGTGCAGCAAGCTGCTACAGGCATATTTTTATTTAAAAGGAAGGTATTGGGATTAATACTCACCTGTAAATTGCCTGGTGCAAACAACTTCCCACTTTTAGTCGACCATACAAGCAGGGAAGCCAATTATTTTAGAAAACGATTAATAGAATTAAATGAGGGTAAATTGAAACCACTTGCAGATGCGATCATCAAGGAAAATGTTTTCTTTTTAAGAATAATGGCGGATCATGCAAAATTCATCGGACATCTCCTTGATCCATCGGAAAGAAAGTTGGTGGATATGGCGCGAAACTTCAGTAATGATTTTGATCAATTAGTCTTTCAAGCTGTAGACTTAGAGTCCATGAAACCGCAATCTCAAACCGCCCCTCTTTTGGATCAATTTCTAGATCAGAACCGTGTTTCCGTCGTATCACTTCGGGACTTTAAGAAAACCGCCAGGGATTTAATCGAAGAATGCAAAATCAAGAGCATTATCCATCCACTGTTAGCTGATCACGTTTTCCGTGAGGCCGAACGCTTCCTTGAAATCATCGATATGTTTGAATCCCACCTTACAGGTGAAACATACAATTAATTAGAGGTTTTTATATTATTGCTATTATGGATTAATATATTCAAATAAAAATTGACCCTTCTCGATATCGAGTTTGTCTACAGTTTTTTTTGCTTGTATAAATTTGGATGTTGCTTTCCACTTCAGGCACTCGCTTTCCGCGGGCGGTCCGGGAGCCTCCTCGG
>NZ_JVPL01000013.1:0-212 GCF_001054655.1 Bacillus sp. 220_BSPC | reverse complement strand
GAAAAGTGGAGAATTTTCAACTATGGAGTTCCAGAACTCAATGAATTGTATGGGGTCGTCGTATTAGGAGCTCACTGGCATATTCTCTCCCGTTTAGCCACCAAGGCTGAAATGTATGCCGGGGCTGCCCAACTCATTGTTGATACACTGGGAACAGGGAAGATCCCAGGGGTTCGTTCCATCGTATCCGAAGTCATCCAATATGCTCAAAC
>NZ_JVPL01000122.1:0-21635 GCF_001054655.1 Bacillus sp. 220_BSPC | reverse complement strand
AGGGGTTCAGAATTTTTTAATTCCGAACCCCTTTTGTCTACAAACTGAGATTGCCCAAAATGGACAACCTCCAATATGTTTTGCGCCTCTGAACTTTATATCTTAAGATTAAACTATGCACCTTTTTTAACGAGTTTCTTCTACATTTTTAACATTTCGCTCATCTCGGATATTTGAATACTCCCCATCCTCCCTCGCGCTCTCTCCCTCCCAACGTTTCTTATCAGGTTTCCGGATTCCTATTACACCAGCTTTATCGCTCATATAAGTCCATTTTACTAACTGAGTTGAATCTGCAACTGGATCGAAAATTAAAATAGCCGCCATAACAACAGTGTTGCAGTGCGTATAGACGAGTGTATGGAAGTGCCTTACCCAAAAAAATTCAAACGGAGCGGCAAGCCGAAAGCATAAAAAAACGCCCAACAATGGACGTCATGATTCTTCCCTATAAATGATTTCGTTGACCATCATTCCAAACCTTCCTGATGAGCATCGCTTTGCCAAGCGAAGGTTCGCCTGTCTCTTATTCGCAGGGGTAAAACTGATATTCCGTTTGGGACATACGATGGTCATGACGTATTTCTTTCAATCGATTACGGATTGACATGTATACCAGCCCCTACGCAAAAATAATAGCCGCCCAGTTTGGACGACTGCGGAATTTTCCTATATACTGACTCGTAAAGATGCCGGGTTCATTCATCCGCCAAATACGATCAGTCTTTATTGGTATTCCACCGGAAGGTTTATCGGAATAGCGATAAATTCACGGTTAAATTCCCGTCCAAATTGCGTCAAATCAACGTTCCTACCCCTGTCAAGAAGCTTTATGTTCGAGGCGCAGCTTATCGGCAACCATGGCAATGAATTCGGAATTTGTAGGTTTTGCCTTTGTCATGCTTACGGTATAGCCGAAAAGAGATGATATGGATTCTATATTTCCACGGCTCCAAGCCACTTCAATCGCATGCCGGATAGCACGTTCAACTCGGCTGGCCGTAGTATTGTATTTTTTTGCGATATCCGGATATAAAACTTTGGTGATGGAACCCAATAGTTCAATATCATTATATACCATGGATATGGCTTCCCTTAAATACAAATAGCCCTTAATATGTGCAGGCACTCCAATCTCGTGAATGATGCTGGTGATGCTTGCATCAAGGTTCTTCGGTTTGGATTCATTTTGGGGACGATAGCTAAATTGACTATGATTTTTTAAAACCGCCTGCCCTTTACCGCTTACCTGACGGATGTGATTGGCCAGATTTTCCATATCAAATGGTTTCAGGATAAAATAAGACGCACCCAAATCAACTGCTTTTTTCGTTACATCTTCTTGACCAAAGGCAGTAAGCATTATCACATTAGGCATGGCACCCCGTTTTACTTCACGAAGTTTCTCAAGTACACCTAACCCATCTAAATGAGGCATGATAATATCGAGGATCAAAATATCCGGATCAACGCTTTCTAGCATACCCAGGCAATCTTGACCGTTATGTGCCACCCCAATCACTTCCATGTCTTCCTGTGCAGAAATGTATTCTTCCAGAAGGCCAACAAGTTCTCTATTATCATCTACAACGCACACCTTAATTTTTTTCACGCTTGATTTCCTCCTCAACTACAATTGGTCTTTTTTTCTATATGACTAAATTCTATTGTAATTGAACTTTTCGACAATGGAAACTAAATTCCTTTTATTTTTGAAAAAATATAAGGAATTCAATATTATTCTCCGGATATCTCTTGTTTTCGACTTCGTTTGCTATTGGAATAAACCGTTTGTCGAAAAATCTTCATATCGTTTTCATTTTATCACATCGTTCCAAAAAAACCTCTATTTTTTGAAGAAATCAAAATTAATTCCGACCCAAACCTATGCTAATCATAATTTTCCATTAAAAAGGGGGCATCCAAAAGGATACCCGGATTCTTAGCTTGCCTTTTCATAATTATCTTTGTCGTATATATTTATACCGGCTTCGTTTAACATCCATTCGATATGGACTCCATACCCACTTGTAGGATCATTAACGAATACATGGGTGACTGCACCGATTAATTTCCCATTTTGTATGATAGGACTGCCGCTCATACCTTGAACGATCCCACCCGTTTTTTGAAGCAATTCTTTATCCGTCACTTTTAAGACCATTCCTTTGATTGCAGGAAACTTCTGTGGGATGGAACTGACGATTTCTACATCGAATTCCTCCACTTGAGAACCATCCACCACTGTAAGGATTTTTGCTGGCCCTTCCTTTACCTCATGGGAAAGGGTGATGGGGAGTGGTTTGTCGTTAATTCCATTTTTAAAATCTTGATTTAATTTCCCAAAAATGCCAAAGGGACTATTGCGATTGATATTTCCTATTTTTTCTTTATTGGAAGAAAAGCGTGCCAATTTTTCTCCCGGATCACCATTGCTTCCTTTTTCGATGGATGTGACCGTCGATTGAACGATCTGTCCGTCCTTAACAACAATCGGCTTTTTTGTATCCATATCGGATATGACATGTCCCAATGCCCCATATTTTTTTGAATCCGGGTGATAAAACGTCATCGTTCCGATGCCAGCTGCCGAATCACGGATATACAAACCCAATTTGTAAGTTCCTTCATTCTTATCTTTTAGCGGTAATAAGGTACTATGAAGCACTTCATTATCACGGTTAATGACAAGTTTCAACGCCTCACCCTTTTCACCTGCCTGCTGAACAAAAGGGGTTACATCCCCCATCTTCTTTATCGTCTGACCATTGATTTCTGTAATAATATCACCGATTTCAATTTTCGCTTTTTCTCCCGGTGATTTTTTCCCCTGCGCCGTATCAATAAGATGATGACCCACTACGAGCACCCCAAGAGTATTAAGCTTCACTCCAATGGATTGGCCTCCAGGCATGACCTTAAAGTCTTTTAACACCCTGATGTCGACCTTTTTGGCAGGCAAGCCTGCTACATCGAGTAACACTTCATTCGTACCTGGTTTCTCAGCACCAAGCGTAATCGAAGCTTGTTCATCATGAAGTGAAATTCCATCACTGGTTCCCGAAGTTTTTGCAGAAACAGGCAATGATTTGGAAATACTATATTGACTTCCTTCAAATAGTACAAGATGATTTGGAATTAAAAAATATTCACGAGATGGCTGGTATAACCCTAATGTTAATAGCGAAACAAGGAGAATTCCACCGATGATCCTGTTTATCCATATAAATTTCAATCCATTCACTCTCCTCGCTCTCTGAAACTTTATGGCTACACCTTTAATTTAGCCCTCATGACAGTCATTTATAACAGGTGCAAAAAATAAAAGCTATCCGTTTTTGGATAGCTTTACAATGAATGCTTATGATAAGTTCAAATAATGTTCTTACCGGCCCATCAAGATGTAATCTTCAGCCTTTTGGCCAGTTGGATTAATTCATTGGCATGTTGTTTCGTCAAGTCCGTAATCTCTACTCCCGAAATCATCCTGCCAATTTCTTTTATTTTTTCAGTTTCAATTAGCGGCTTGACCGAGGTATTCGTGCGTCCGGCCCTTACATTTTTCGCTATGAAAAGGTGAGTATCCGCCATGGCTGCCACCTGAGGCAAATGGGATATGCACAATACTTGTGATCCAGTTGCCACTTTATAGATCTTTTCGGCAATGGATTGGGCAACCCGTCCGCTTACACCTGTATCCACTTCATCAAATATAATGGACGTTATGCCTTGATGCTTGGAGAAAATACTTTTCAAAGCCAGCATGATCCTCGACAGTTCTCCACCAGATGCGATTTTAGAAAGAGGTTTTAACGGTTCACCTGGATTGGTGGAAATATAAAATTCCATTGAATCCAGCCCTGACTGATTAATGCCCCTATCTGACAATTCATCGAAAGTATAGGCTGTCTGAAGGAAATGAGGTTCGAAAATTGTTTTTTCCATATATAAATCCTTTAATTCCTGATGAATCTTTTTGGTTAGCTGCTGAGCGAATTTCTGGCGAAGTTCAGACAGATTCTTTGCTTCGACGATTAGATCTGCCTTGATGGATTTCATTTCCTTTTCAAGCTTCGCGATATGGGTTTCCCTATTTTGCAGCTTTTCGACTTCTTCTTCAATTGCGGCCCCATATTCCAGGATTTCCTCGATGGTCCGCCCGTATTTACGCTTTAATTGATTTATTTCATTAAGTCTACTTTCAATGAATTCCACACGTTCTGTATCATAATCCAAAGAGTCCAATTGGTCCCGGATGTTTGACACAGCCTCTTCGAGCAGGAAGTAGCTATTTGAAACGGTTTCAGAGCTGTGCTTTAAACCTTCATCAAGCCCTGCCGCTTCCTCCAAATTATTCATGGCTACGGAAAGCCAATCAATTGCATGCTGCTCGCCATTTAAAGCATTATAACTGGTTTGCAGCGCTTCATGGATTTTTTCGAAATTATTAATTTTCTTCCGTTCTTCCATCAATTCTTCATCTTCGCGTAATTTCAAATCAGCTTTTTGGATTTCATCGAATTGAAATTGGATCAGATCAAGGCGATGGACCATTTGCTGTTCATTTTGGCTTAAACCATTCAATTGTTTAGAAGCCGTTTCATAACGTTTATATAGCTTTTGGTATTCAGTGAGTGCAGATGCGATTTTTTCACCGCCAAATTGATCGAGCAGCGGAAGATGGAGTCGTTCATCCATTAATTCCTGATGTTCATGCTGACCATGGATGTCTATCAATGTCCGCCCTATCTCACGTAATGTGGAAATCGTTACCAGCTTCCCATTTACCCTGCAAACGCTTTTACCGCTCTGTGAGATATCCCTTCGAAGTATAGCCATCCCATCATTCATATCCAGGCCAAACTCTTCCGCTTTGGCAAAGACCGGGTGTTTTTCATCTTCAATTTGGAATAGTCCTTCTATTTCAGCCTTCGACTCACCATGCCGAATGAACTCTGCAGAACCACGGCCCCCAACCAAGAGATGAACGGCATCTATTATGATTGACTTCCCTGCCCCTGTTTCTCCTGTCAAGACCGTCAAGCCTTTCTCAAATGAAACGGACAGGCTGTCTATGATCGCAAAATTCCTAATCGATAGTTCTGTTAACAAACTAGGTCACCTCACAACATTATTAGAGCATGTCCAAGAATTTGCCGGAAATGATCTTTGCATCTTCCTCAGAACGGCAGATAATTAAACATGTATCGTCGCCGCCGATCGTCCCGAGTATTTCTTGCCAATTTAAATTATCAATCAATGCACAGATGGCCTGGGCATTACCCGGGAGCATCTTCATAACCAGCAAATTGTTGGCTGAGTCAATGCGTACAAATGCATCGACAAGGATTCTCTTTAATTTTTGAAGTGGATTGAAACGTTGGTCGGCCGGCAGACTGTATTTATACCTTCCATCCGTTAAAGGAACTTTTACAAGGTGAAGTTCTTTAATATCCCTTGAAACGGTGGCTTGAGTTACATTGTATCCAGCTAATTTCAATTCTTCAACTAACTCATCCTGTGTTTCGATATCATTATTCGTTATAATGTCCCTTATTTTTATATGTCGTTGTCCTTTATTCATAAGTAGAAGCACCTCTTCTCAACTGTTGCTCATTTAATGGTAATGGTATCACTTTCATTTCTTACTTTAAGCAAGCTGCCCAATTTGCCTCGGTATCATCAGTACGTGCAAATAGGCCGCTTTACTAAGTGGCTAATATTAATGTTATCGGATTTTTATGCAATTGTACAACTTTTTCTCTAAAATGAATACAAGTCTAATTTTTGCACTTACCTATTTTATGTATCCACCCATAAATGATTCAAGTTCATGACGACAATGTATAGTCAAAAAGCTCCTTTAGCCAACCGTTCAGCCAAAGGAGCCATACAAAGTTCTAGCTATTCTTTTTTAAATTGGGCATGGGCCTCTCCAACGATGTCATCAACCGTTTTCGAAAGCAATAATGCTCCATCTTCCTTCGACCCTTGCCAGTGTAAATGAAGTAAGAATTCAATGTTTCCATCACCGCCGGTAATCGGTGAGAAGGAGGCATCCTTAATATCATAGCCTTCCTTTAAAGAAAAAGAAATGATCTTATCCAACACTTGTTTATGGATTTTGGGATCACGAACAATCCCCTTTTTACCCACTTGATCCTTCCCGGCTTCGAATTGCGGTTTAACCAAGGCAACGACATCACTATTCGGGACGAGCAAGGTCTTTAGCACCGGTAAAATTAACGTAAGCGAGATGAAGGAAACATCAATGCTTGCAAAGTTTGGCATCTCCCCGTCGAGATCGGCGGGTGTAACATAACGGAAATTGGTTCTTTCCATTACTTTTACCCGCTCATCCTGCCTAAGCTTCCAGGCAAGTTGATTATAGCCGACATCAAGCGCATAAGACATTATGGCGCCATTTTGCAAAGCACAATCCGTAAACCCGCCAGTTGATGATCCGATATCAAGCAGTATTTTTCCATTCACTTGTAAATCGAATTCCCTTAATGCCTTCTCAAGTTTAAGACCGCCTCTTGAAACGTAAGGCATGACTTTTCCTTTGATCGTGAATTCGAGATCGACCGGCACTTTTTCCCCCGGTTTTTCGTATCTCTCTTCATTCGCGTAGACAAGGCCTGCCATAACCATACGCTTCGCTTTTTCACGTGTATCGGCCAAGCCTTGTTCTACAAGTAATACATCCACTCTTTCTTTCATCACTTTCATATTTTCAGGCCCTTTTTTCTTTTTTGGGTGTTATCATTTTAATCTTTTTGATGGCTGTCTCAGTCGTCAGACCGATTTCTTCAAGAAGTTCATCGACGCTTCCATGCTCAATGAAATAATCAGGTATCCCCATTCGATCTATAATTGCCCCATAAAATCCTTGATCATGAGCATATTCAAGAACAGAACTACCAAAACCACCTTGAAGAACCGCTTCTTCTATTGTCAGGATAGGCATTTTTTCACCAAGGAGACTGCTTAGCATGTTCTCATCCAAAGGCTTAATGAACCGGGCATTGACCACCTTCACTGAATAATCCTCTTTCTCGAGCAGTTCTGCCGCTTCAAGAGCCATGGGAATCGTTGTGCCGAACGTTAAGATGGCAGCATCCGTTCCTTCTTTAAGAACTTCCCACGAACCGATCGGAATCTGCTGTAATTCAGCATCCATCTCAACTCCCCAACCATTCCCACGAGGGAAACGCATCGCAATCGGACCATCATTATAGTTTAAGGCCGTATTGACCATATGCTGGCCTTCGTTTTCATCTTTCGGCATCATCAGTACCATATTCGGTACGTGGCGCAAGAAAGCAATGTCGAAAACGCCTTGATGCGTTTCACCATCGGAACCAACCAATCCGGCACGATCGATTCCTATGAATACGTTCAAATTCTGACGGCAAATATCATGCACCACCTGGTCATAAGCCCTTTGCAGGAAGGTTGAATATATAGCCAGGAATGGTTTCATTTTTTGCGTTGCCAATCCGGCTGCAAAAGTTGCAGCATGCTGCTCGGCAATCCCTACATCATAGAAACGCTCTGGGAACTCTTGAGAGAAGCCCACCAATTTCGAACCTACGGGCATTGCAGGTGTAATCGCGACAATCCGCTCATCGTCACGGGCTAGCCTGCTGACAGTATCGCTTACGAGAGCGCTCCAAGCAGGACCCTTACTAGGGGATTTCACGAAATCGCCTGTCTCTATCTTGTATGGGCCTGTCCCATGCCAATTCCCGGTTGTGTCCAACTCGGCAGGTGAATATCCCTTGCCTTTTTTCGTGATGACATGCAGCAGGACCGGTCCCTTCGTTTTCTTGGCATATCTTAAATTCTCAAGCAATTCTTCATAATTATGTCCATCTACTGGTCCAAGGTATGTGAATCCGAGTTCTTCGAAAAAGATTCCTGATACCAATAAATACTTCATGCTATCCTTCAAGCGTTCAGCTGTAGCCGCAAGTTTACCACCGACTGCAGGAATTTTTTTCAAAAGCAGCTCCAATTCATCTTTTGCCCAGTTATATTTACCTGCTGTCCGCAACCTTCCCAATATCGTGTGTAAGGCACCTACATTGGGGGCTATGGACATTTCATTATCATTCAGGATAACGATCATGTCCTTTTTTTCATCACCGATATGATTCAACGCTTCAAGCGCCATTCCCCCTGTTAGGGCACCGTCTCCGATTACAGGCAAAATAAAGCTGCTTTCCCCTTTGATATCACGGGCAGCCGCCATCCCCATTGCAGCTGAAAGGGAAGTCGAACTGTGACCGGTTTCCCAAACATCATGGGGGCTTTCAATCATTTTAGGAAAACCGCAAAGACCTTTATATTTCTTTAAGGTGTCGAACTCCCCTGCTCTGCCAGTCAGGATTTTATGGACATAGGATTGATGTCCGACATCCCATAAAATTTTATCATTCGGACTGTCGAATTCTTTATGCAAGGCAATGGTCAACTCGACGACACCTAAATTGGGACCAATGTGCCCACCGGTCACCGATAATTTTTCCACAAGGAATTTCCGTACTTCCACACTTAACTCGACGAGTTCTTCATTATTCATCTTCTTCAAAAAAGAAGGGTCTTTTATAGATAGAAGATCCAAACAGGACCACTCACTTTCTGTCATTTTCGGTTGTTAGCATAAACAAAGCCTCATAAAAGAGGGCTATGGAAGACTTGACCGAAAAATTGGTTTTAAGTTAAAAAATAGCCGCCAACACCCAGGTGATTTCGGCGGCTTATTATACCTATTTTATCACGTATCTCAATTAAAAAATTCATTTTGATTTTCACATATTTTTGCACAATGAGTATACCACAAAACCTCAATTGATAACAAATTTAGCCACAATCAATGATTACGGTTCGCAATTAAATCGGTTAGTTCATTCAACAAACCCGTTTGTAAGGTTGTTTTTCCTAAAGCGGCATGGGCAAGTTCTATATGATGTTCCAACTTTTGCTTTGCCCCTTGAAGGGTTAGTAAAGAAGGATATGTGCTTTTATGATTCCCCACATCACTGCCAACCGGCTTGCCGATCAACTCGACTGACCCTTCAATATCCAGAATATCATCGCGAATTTGAAAAGCAAGCCCCAGGTGGTATGCAAAGTCACGTAAATGCAGTTGCTGTTCTTCACTCGCCCCTGCTAATATAGCACCGGAAAGGATGCTTGCAGTCAATAACTTCCCTGTTTTATGTTCATGAATATACTCCAATTCCTGAAGGGTCAGCTGTTTATTCTCACCTTCCATATCGGCAACTTGCCCCCCAACCATTCCTTCGGCTCCGGCAGACTTCGCAATTTCACTTACAAGGTTCAGCTTCATTTCAGCCGTGACCTCGGGATCGATCATATCCGTCACCAATTGAAAGCTATAAGTAAGAAGCGCATCACCTGCCAGTATGGCCACCGCTTCACCGAACACTTTATGATTCGTCGGTTTTCCGCGGCGGAGATCATCATCATCCATTGCCGGAAGGTCATCATGAATCAAAGAATATGTATGAATCATTTCAATGGCAGCCGCTGCAGGAATCCCTATCCTCAAGCTTTTTCCAAAGGCCTCCAAAACCGCAAAGACCAATAATGGGCGAATCCGTTTACCCCCTGCCTGCAGTGAATAGATCATGGCTTCTTTGACTACTGCCGGGGCTTTAAGTATATTGACATATTCGACGATTTCCCGTTCTATAATTGCCTTATATTCATTAGAAAACATTTCAAAGGACGCCGTACCCATGTCATTCTTCCTCCTGTACAGCAAAGTTTTCAAGTTCCCCATCTTCGCGTAAAATTTGAGTCAACTGATCTTCAACAGCCTTAAGCTTTGAATGGCAAAGCCTTGATAAATCCATTCCTTGTTTATATATCGAAATGGCTTCTTCCAAGGGCACATCGCCTTCTTCCAACTGCTCTACAATTTTTTCGAGATTCTCCATCGCTTCTTCAAATGTAGCTTCCTGTTTTTTTGTCATGATTCAATCCGCTCCTTAATTTCTTTAATTTCACATTCAAGAGTTCCATCTTTTATCGAAACTGCTATCTTATCCCCTTTTGATACTTGCTGTGTACTTTTCACTAATGTCTCATCCTCAGCAAAAACCAATCCATAGCCCCGTTCCATGATTTTTAGTGGACTGAGGGCAGATAAAGTGGCTGTAATATGGACGAAATGCTGAGATTTATGCCGATAGATGGCTTCCATGGCCCTCCGTAAAACCTTTGCATGCTGCTGCAGTTCATCTTTCGCATTTTTCACCGCTTGTTCAGGATGCTGCTTTTTCAAAATATCGTTCAGCTGATTCAGCTCATCTCTCTTTTTCATGAAATATCGCGTGCTGGTCCTCCCTAGCCTGTCCATCGTCTTGTCTAGTTGTTCCAGCTTCTGTTCGTACATTTTATGTGGGTAACGGAAAGCATAAGACCTCTCCATCCTGGTCAAACGGGTTCGTTCAAAATTCACCGCTTCTTGAATGGAGCGGGTCAATCGATTCTTGCGGTTCATCAGACGTTCGAGTATTTCATTCAAGTGAGGAACCGCTAACTCTGCTGCACCAGTAGGTGTAGGAGCACGCATATCGGCGACAAAATCAGCGATCGTAAAGTCGGTTTCGTGACCGACAGCAGAAATTACCGGTATATCGGAATCATATATAGATTCAGCCACTATCTCCTCATTAAAGGCCCATAGTTCCTCGATCGACCCGCCGCCCCTTCCGACAATGAGAACATCGCTTTCTGCCCTTGCGTTCGCCATGGAAATTGCCTTGGCAATCGATTTAGCGGCATTATTCCCTTGTACAAGTGCTGGATAAACGATGATCCTTGCGATCGGATATCTCCGCTTGATCGTTGTCAGGATATCTCTTAATGCAGCTCCGGTCGGCGAAGTAATGACCCCTACAGACTTAGGGTACTGCGGGATCGGCTTCTTGTGTTCGGCCAAAAACAAGCCTGCCCCCTCCAGCTTTTTCTTCAGCTGTTCATAAGCAAGATATAAATCCCCCACACCATCAGGGGCCATGCTTTTCACATAAAGCTGATACTGTCCTCCAGCTTCGTATAATGATATATCACCCTTAACAAGTACCTTCATGCCATTTTCAGGCAGGAATTTCATCCCTTTATTATTGGCGGAAAACATAACGGAGAGAAGTCGTGCCTTCTCATCCTTTAAAGTAAAATACATATGTCCGCTTGTATGTTGTTTAAAATTTGAAATTTCACCTTTTATGTATACATTTTGCAAATGGGGGTCGGCATCGAACTTCCTTTTGATGTACTTCGTTAAAGCCGACACACTCAAATATTGTTGGTTGCTCATATAATGTCTCCTTCCGATGGAAATCGGATATAAAGAAAACTCACCTATAGATTATCATAAATCCATGAATGGAAAAAAAGCGGTCTCCCGTTATTATAAAACAAGAGGTCCGCTTCTTTAAAATAATTTAACGTTTTTTTCAGCTTTTTAATGCTTGCTTGTTTAATTCATGTGCTTTTTGAGCAGATTTGACCGTATTCTTCATAAGCATCGTAATCGTCATGGGACCAACGCCTTTAGGAACAGGTGTAATGTATGAAGCCTTATTTTTCACTTCATCAAACGCCACATCACCGCAAAGCTTCCCTTCATCATTCCTGTTCATTCCGACGTCAATGACGATTGCGCCTTCTTTAATATGGTCACTCGTGATCGTGTCCCTCTTTCCGACCGCTGCCACAACGACATCGGCTTGCTTGGTATAATAAGCAAGATCCTTTGTCCGTGAATGACAGTATGTAACGGTTGCATTTGCATTTAAAAACAATTGTCCGGCTGGTTTTCCGACGATATTACTTCTCCCTACTATGACAACATGCTTACCTTCAAGGTCATAGTCGATATACTCAAGCATCACCATGACGCCGTATGGAGTACAAGGTAAAAATGCATCTTGTCCCGTCATCATCCGCCCAATATTAATCGGGTGGAATCCATCTACATCCTTTTCAGGGGAAATCGCTTCAATGATCGCCTTTTCCTGAATATGTCCAGGCAAGGGCAGCTGCACCAATATACCATGAATGCTGTCATCTTGGTTTAATTCAGCAATGCTCTGAATTAATTCCTCCTGAGAGAGTTCCGCAGGCTTTTTAATTAGTACGGAATGCATACCCAAGTCCTCACAGGCCTTTTGCTTATTGCGCACATAAGTTTGAGATGCTTGATTGTCACCCACCAGGATTACAGCTAAACCCGGAACGATATTTTTTTCACGTAACTGTTGAACTTCCTTACTGATTTCCTGCCTAACTGACTCTGCAATTTCTTTACCATTAATGATTTGAGCTGACATGTGTTTATTCCTCCCAAGTTAATTTTGCTAAAGAAATTGCTGAGAGAATCCTTGTTCAAGGCTGCAGCTTTAGCTGCCGCTTTTCACCTTCACTTTGGATAAAACGGCATTTACAAAGCTGCTTGATTGATCATCACCGAATTTCTTAGCAATTTCAATAGCTTCATTCATTGCAACACTTACAGGAACATCTTCACTGTGAACCATTTCATAAACCGCGATCCGCAGTAAATTCCGATCAATGTTCGCCAGTCTTTCCAACGTCCAATTCTCTAAATTGTCCCTGATCATTCCATCAATTTGTTCACGATTTTCCGTTATCCCCATTACTAATTTCTTGAAATAATTATCAGTGGGAGCACCATCCAGTACGCTTTCCATTGCTTCTTCTGCATTCGAGTTCGCAATATCTATCTGATATAGTGCTTGAAGGGATTTTTCACGGGCTTCTCTTCTTTTCATAATCTTACTCCTTTTACATCTACTATTATATATGAAAACGCTAGAACAAACGAACATTAAATAACATTTTTTCAAAAATATTAAGATTCTCGCTATATTATTTATAAAAACAAGCTAAATCCCACTAAATTAAAGGCCAAAAGATTCAATATCTTGATTCAAGATTACTTTCCAACGGCCAACACAGTCCCATACTTTTTGAAAGTGTCAAAAAGCTCTTGCCTAGCTTTCATGCTCATATTTCACCTTTTACACTCTAACAGAAATCACCCTTGAATTAAAGGGAAATTTCCAGACACCGCCTTATTATGTTCATTTAAATTTAATATTATAAGCAGGCTCCAAAAACGGGTATCTTTGAGTTTCCATTCAAAAAAACAAAAACCCGGCTTTTTGCCGGGTTTTTGCAGGTGTGAATCGAATGAAGCCCACTTACACTTCTTGTTCGTAATCCGCTTCTTGTTTAGCGTTTTCAAACGCAATGCCCACTACATGAATGTTCACTTCGCCAGCGTCGATAGCGGTCATATTCAACAAAGCTTCACGAATGTTATCTTGCACTTCCTGAGCAACTTTCGGAATTGAAACACCAAACTTCATGACACAATAAAGTTCGACTTTGATGGATTCTCCCGTTAAGTCCACTTTAACACCTTTACCGTGGTTCTTTTTACCAAGCTTTTCAACAACACCCGTAGCGAAATTCCCGCGCATATGTGCAACACCTTCAACTTCCGATGCAGCGATACCCGCAATAACCTCTATCACCTCAGGCGCAATCTCCACTTTGCCCAGCCCACTATTATAATCATTCATTTCGAGTAATTGGCCTTCCATTTCACTCATTCAAAAGCACCTCCTGTCTTCCTTTACATTATGAGTTCATTACATCATATATTTCAAGGAATTTGGTATTAAATTCTCCGGAAACAAATTGTTCATGCTGAAGCAACTTAATATGGAAAGGAATTGTGGTACTGATCCCTTCAATGACAAACTCACCCAAGGCGCGTTTCATCTTCTCGATCGCCTCTTCTCTAGTCGGTGCATGGACAATCAATTTAGCGATCATGGAATCGTAATACGGCGGTATGGAGTACCCAGGGTATGCCGCAGAATCAACACGAACTCCGTAGCCGCCTGGAGGTAAATACATTTGAATCTTACCTGCGGAAGGCATGAAATTCTTTTCTGGATTTTCGGCATTGATCCGGCATTCGATAGACCATCCGTTATAAGTAACATCCTCTTGCGAAAGCGATAGTTTGTTGCCTGAAGCAACTTTGATCTGTTCTTTAATCAAATCCACGCCCGTTACCATTTCTGTAACTGGGTGCTCAACCTGGATACGTGTATTCATTTCCATAAAGTAGTATTTTCTATTCACATAGTCATAAATAAATTCTACTGTTCCGGCACCTGAATAGTTTACGGCAAGTGCAGCCGTCACAGCGGCCTGCCCCATTTCCGCACGTATTTCACCATCCAACGCCGGTGACGGGGTTTCTTCAACAAGTTTTTGCAAACGTCGTTGGACCGTACAATCACGCTCTCCTAAATGGATGGCGTTGCCATGATTATCTGCCATGACCTGTATTTCAACGTGACGGAAGTCCTCGATGAACTTTTCAATATACACGCCAGGATTCCCGAATGCCGTCGCGGCTTCCTGTTGCGTGATGTTAATGCCCTTAATGAGATCTTCTTCCGTCCTTGCGACGCGGATACCTTTACCGCCTCCGCCTGCAGTAGCTTTGATGATGACTGGGTAGCCCATTTCATTAGCTAGTGCTACACCCTCATCCGTATCTTTGATTATGCCTTTAGAACCTGGCACGATCGGTACACCAGCTTTGCGCATGGTTTCCCTTGCTACGTCCTTTGTTCCCATTTTATTGATCGCTTCGGGGCTAGGACCGATGAAAATGATATTGCATTCACGGCATAGCTCGGCAAAATCGGCATTTTCAGCTAGGAAACCATATCCCGGATGAATTGCATCGGATCCCGTTTTCTTGGCTGTGCTGATAATGTTGGTTGTATTTAAATAACTGTCTTTTGATAATTTAGGACCGATGCAATATGCTTCATCAGCAATTTGAACATGTAATGCTTCTTTATCTGCTTCTGAATAGACAGCAACAGTCTCGATTCCTAATTCCTTGCATGCCCGGATGATTCGGACAGCAATTTCCCCACGATTGGCAATTAATACCTTTTTAATCATTTAGAAACAGCTCCTCATTCCGGCTTTACTAAAAATAATGGTTGACCATATTCTACAAGCTGACCTTCTTTTACAAGGACTTCCACGATTTCACCGCTTACTTCAGCTTCGATTTCATTGAAAAGTTTCATGGCTTCCACGATGCAGACGATGGAATCCCCCGTTACTTTATCGCCTGCTTTTACGTATGCAGGTGAATCCGGTGCAGGAGATTGGTAGAATGTCCCTACCATCGGGGAAGTGATTTTATGTAAATTTTCCTGTTCAGTGACGGCAGCAGCCGGTTTTGCAGGTTCAACAGCTTTCGGTACTTCAGGGGCAGGGGCCGCTGCGGGCTTGACCTCTACAGCTGCATTGGCTTGAACAACATCTGGAGCAACTGCTGCTTGGTGTAATACTGTACCCGTTTCGGTTTTTTTCAATTTAATTTTCGTTCCTTCATTTTCGAAAACGAATTCACCGATATTTGATTGATCGACTAACTTAATAATTTCACGAATTTCTTGCACTTTCATTTTGTGGCACCCCTTGTCTAATTTAATATGAGTTTGTGAGGCAATAATATTTTATGTAACCCTACCCTTAGCTTATCCTACTTTGTCCAATACTGCACAAAGTAGCCGCTTTCTTTACGCGAATGCGAATAAACTGACTACAAACCTCATCTGTATTATAACAGATATTTCACTTTCTCAAAATATTGTTTCCCTAAGAAAATTGAAAAGTTTATGACCAGCTTCTAACATCATACAATATTAGCTTATACAAATTCAATGATAGATTAATTGTTACTGAATATCCATACTTCCATCTTACACCTTTATTATAATATTGTGAATATTTATCAACTTGGACACCTTAACGCTTGCTCTTTAATTTTGCATTGCATTCCTGGAAAACCAGCCATAATATCCATTGTAATTACTTTTCTAGAATATTACGGATGATCATTATCACCATTTCTATTCGAGTTCCTGATTCCAATCGACATAAAAAAACTTTTCCTCTAAAGTTTCCAGGTTTGTGAGATAGTTAAAAAAGCATAATAAAAAGCCTCCCATTTTTTTTATTAAGGGGGCTTTCAAATTTTTATGATGTTGAACTGTTCTGTATCAGTCACTTTTTTCTGTATGTGTGTTTACTTTTCCGGTTGGAAATCGACCACTACATTTTGTGCATCGCTCACTTCTTTCCTTACGAGGCGGATAATGTTATTGGCCTCTGTTTTCGTTTGTTTATCCGCCTTGACACTCACCTTAACATCCGTTCCGTCAACCCGGACCAGTGCGGCATTATAATCCATGGCAACAATTAAGTTTTCGATGATATTTTCTTTCACTTTCGTTTCACTTAATTGTTCGATTTTTGCATAAGCCTCGTCTCTTTCTTCAGCTGATAGTTCTGTGTTGCCCATCTTAGCAGTCAATTCTTCATTCAGCTTCGCCCGTTCATCTTCAATCTGCATCCTTAACGATTCGAACTCATCTCCAGATGCAATGGTTACAGAGGAACCTTCTGTATTTTTGGAAGTTTCTTTTTCACTTTTATTTTCCCCTTTTGTCTCTGCTTTGTTCTCTGTCTTACTTTCTGTTTTATTTTCTTCCTGTTCCATTTGCTCTGTTGCCGTCATATCGGCGGCATTTTCTTCAGGAGCGGTTAAATAATAGACTGAAAGCACAACGACCAGACTTAGCATAGTCAATAACCAAACGGTTTGTTTTTTTAATAACATGTAGATTTTCCCCCTTATTTTTTAGGCATGACAGAAACCCTGTGACTCGGTACATCAAGTGAGCGTGTGACAGCCTCGATGATCCACTTCTTTATTTGAATGTTTTCGGCCCCTTTAGCGACTACCAGGACTCCTCGTACACTGGGTTTTTTCGTTTCCGAAATGATCGGTCCTTCTTTTTCACCGCTCTTGACCAAAACTAGCTGTTCATCAACGGATGTGTCTTCGACCGTCCTTTTGCCGCCTTCCTGGTCGGTTTCTTCAGTGACTTGTTTTTGGGTGACTTTATTTCTTTCATATACTTTTTTCTCGGATGCATCGACGTAGATTACGACTTTCACATCCTGGACGCCTGCGATGGATTCTAGCGCTTCCTTCATTTCATTCTGTAGATATATTTCATAGTCTTTTGTAGTCTTGAATTCTGATTTCTTCTGGCCGAATGTTTCAACATCCCCATCTTCTTCCTGCTGTTTATCATTATTGAATACAGTCGTCACTTCAGATGTTTGTCCCGTCTTGTTGGTGGTTAACAAATTCCCGGCCATCATGATTCCCGATCCCAAAAGGACAACTATTAGAGCATAGACATACAGGGAAGGTTTTTTTTCCTTAGGCTCTTTTTGGTCAGGGTCTTTATTTAATAGTTTTTGCAGCCAGGATAATGGACCTTTGTCTTTGTTCAATACTCAGTCACTTCCTTTCCCCGGCGATTTCAATGATCTCTTCATCAACAGACCAACTTGTTGCCAGAAACCTTTTGACAGCATCCAGATTGGCATCATTCGAAGTGGATGGGCTATCTGTATTGATATCAACCTTCGCTACTGCCTCTATCTCCGAGTTTTCTTTCCCTTCTGCCTTTTCCAATGAGATGGTTATGTTCTGCAGATCATCAACACCCGGCTCTTCCTCATTCTTGACCCCTACATCAATTGAACTAATCCTCATGTTATAATCCGCCATCAGCTCCTCTTCCACTTCTGCCTGTAAGTCAACAGCCATTTGTTTTAAAATATATGCACCCTGGGTAGCTTGTATTTCTTTTTTCTTCATTTCTGTCAAATTTCCTAAATCTTTTTTTTTCTGATCCTCAAATTCACTAGTGGCCGCAGTGAGAATATCATCGAAATCCTTATTGAATAATCCCAATATAGGAGTGATGATGATTGCAATCAGTAAAAGCCCGATAACCATTTTGGCATACTTCTGTAAAGCTGAATTCGGCAGAAGCATATCGATCACAGTAGCCAGCAATACAAATATGATGATGTTGGATACCCAGCCAGCTAAAAAACTCACCAAGTCCTCCTCCTTTCTAACGAACCATCAGGGTAATGTTTCCAGAGGCGATGATTACCGTGATACTTAAAAAAAACATGAGTGAGACAATGGCCAATGCGGCGAAAATATAAATCATGCTTTTGCTTATAATGTCAAGGCATTTTATTACAGGTCCTCCGCCCAGCGGCTGCAAAAGACTCGCTGCCAATTTATAGACAAAAGAAATCATCAGGATTTTTATGGCGGGAAATGTGGTAATGAGCAAGAGAATGATGACGCCTGACAATCCCACTGTATTTTTCAAAAGGACGGAGGCACTAATGACCGTATCCGTTGCATCTGTAAACATGCGCCCTATGACCGGTATAAAGTTACCTGTCACGAATTTGGCTGTCCTGATCGTCACTCCGTCAGCTACAGCTGAGGATGCTCCCTGAACGGAGATCACACCAAGGAATATGGTCATGAATGCCCCAAGGATCCCGATGGCAAAATTACGGAGAAGTTGTGCCAGCTGAGTCACTTTGTAATGTTCGGTCAACGTGCTGACTATGCTTAAAATCGCTGCAAAGAATAATAACGGAAGGACGACGAACTGAATCAAGATGCCGCTTGTATTCATCAAAAACATCAATACCGGATGAAAGAAGGCTGCCGATACAAGTCCGCCTGAAGCAGCTATCAATGCCAAGAGTAAAGGGATGAGCGCCATTAAAAAGGAAATCATCAAATCTATCGTATCTTTTGTATATTCAATCGCCACATGAAAACTGTTAAGTGCCAAAATGATCAGCACCATATAAACGATTGCATAAGCGACCTTACTTACGGAGCTTTGCTCGAACGCATTCTGCAAAGACTGGAGGAACATGCTGAAAACGGTTAATAAAATGAGTGACCCCAGCAGCTTTCCATTCACGAGCAGTTCATGAAAAATGAATTTTGTGATTCCCTTAATCCATTCATCAAAAGAAAATTTCTTATCGCCGCTTACAAAATCCATGAAGCTCCCTTTCTGGCTTTCCGGTAAGAATCCTCCATATTCCGTAACGATGCCATCCCAATATTGTTTGAGCTCATCGACGCCCAGCCTTTCTATTTGGGCTTGTACCAGTTCGGACTGCATGATCGGCTCTTGATCAACTTCACCATTTTCTGGATTTTCGGCAGCTTGTCCAATAGATGCATGCAAAAAAAAGAGTAAAACGAATAGTATGGATAAGTAAGGCATCCGCTGCTTCATACATTCACCTCATTGACTAGTAGGAGTAATCCATTAACTTGGGAGCATCTGTAGAATCGTTTCGATAATGACCGTCAAAATCGGAATCGCCATGGCAAGAATCAAGATTTTTCCGCTTAATTCTATTTTGGAAGCGAGCGAACCTTGTCCTGCATCTTTTGTAATTTGGGAAGCGAATTCTGCAATATAGGCAATTCCGATTATTTTTAAAATGGTCTCTAGATACACGGTATTTACATTCGCATTAACTGCAATTTTTTCTAACATTAAAATGATTTCGTATATTTTGTCAGCTAAAAAAAGAAAAATGGAGCATCCTACAAAAACAACAAGCAGGAATGCTAAATTTGGTTTTTGCTCTTTGACGATCAGTGCCAAAAAGGTGGCAACTAGGGCAATGGCCACGATTTTTATGATTTCAATCGCGAATCCCTCCCTTACTGAAATAGAAATACAGATTTAATTTTTTGAAATAAATCCTCTACTACAGAAGCAACCATGAATAAAATATAGATAAATCCGAAAAGTGTCACCCACTGGGCATATTCCTTCTTCCCAACCTGATCGAGTATCGTGTGAAGAAATGCCACTACAAGCCCCACACCCGCTATTTTAAATATGATGTCCACGTCAATGCCCATTTTCATTCCCCCCACATATTCCTACATCAGCAAGATGATCAATAATAGCCCTGATAAAAAACCAAGACTTTTCATCATTTTTTCATATTTCCCCTGGCGGTCGAGTGCATCGGTTTCTTCCCGTTCCAGATGTGCCATCGTTAGCATGATTTGCTTTTGCTGATGATATTTATCGCTTTTCCCAAGCGTCTCCCCAAACTGTGAAAGAATCTCGAATTCTCCCTGTTTTAAAGCAAGGGATTGCCATATTTTCTTCAAACTATCATCCCATGCTTCCTTGACGGTGGTTTCACCTGACTCGAGTCGATTTGCAAATGTATCGAAAAAGCTGGACAAAGGTTTGGCCATCTGTTTAGAAAGTTTCCTTGCCGCTTCTTTCAAAGGTGTATGACCGAACATGATTTCAGCTTCAAGCGATTGCATGGCGACTTTCAGCTGTCTCAGTTGACGGGGCCTCATACTTAATTTTTTTGCCGCTTCAAAACCTGCCCAAGTCGTCGCTATAATAATTATCGCTGCTCCTATTAACTTAAACATGCGGGTTCACTCTTTCTCCCAAGTAAATGGGAACCCCTGCTGCATCAAGGACTTTGTAGCTCCTCCTACCGGATTTACTTCTTTGTAATTCAATAAAGCGTTCAAAGATGTTTTGCTTTAATATTTCGGCGATAATGGGTCGCTTCTTGATTTCATCCAGTGTATGGCCATGCGTGGTTATCATGAGTTTAATACCTGCATTCACGGCTTCCAGCACAGCCTGCGTATCCGCTTCGCGGCCTATTTCATCCACGATCAATACATCCGGGGACATCGAACGGATCATCATCATCATCCCTTCCGCTTTAGGACATCCATCGAGAACATCAACTCTTGTTCCGAATTCGAGCTGCGGCACTCCATGCACACATCCGGCAATTTCTGAGCGCTCGTCCACTATCCCCACCTTTTGAGGGGCAATGCCGAGTTTTTCATTACCACTGGATATCATTCTTGCAATATCACGTAATATGGTCGTTTTTCCCGTTTGCGGAGCACCGATCAACATGGTATGCTGCCATTCCCCGTCATATAAATATGAAGTGAGAGGTTCAGCTGCACCTATTTTTTCACGTGCAACCCGAATATTGAATGAGGAAATATCCCTGATCGCTTTGACCGAACCATTTTCCAGGATCACCTTGCCAGCAAGCCCCACCCGATGTCCGCCCGCTATGGTTATATATCCTCGCTTTAATTCTTCCTCAAGCGTATATAACGAAAATTGACCTATATTATTCAATAATTGATCTGCATCCGAATGGGTCACTTCATAGGAAAAAAAGTATGGTTCCCCCCCTACAATGACCTCAAGCGGCCTTCCAACCCGAATTCGCAGTTCTTCCATCTTATCGATCATCATCGGTGTCATACCGCGGAGTTGCTCGTATAAACTTTTCGGTAAAAAAGAAAGAATCGTTTCCATTTTGACAATCCTCCTGTATACACCACTTTCAATAAAATATATGCCGACAAGCCCGCAATGATGACAGGCTATTAAAGAAACGGACCATTTATTGAATTTTTATAACTTCCTGGATCTAAAAAAGACCGAGAAATTAATCTCGGTCTACGTCTTTTTATTTTAAAAAAGTTTCAGTTGATTTCAGAAATCCGCTCCCTTTCCGCCGACTGTCTG